>NZ_RCOA01000140.1:0-90063 GCF_004307585.1 Pseudomonas sp. Sample_20
GGGCTCATAACCCGAAGGTCGTCGGTTCAAATCCGGCTCCCGCAACCAAACATCAAAAAAGGCTACTCGAAAGAGTGGCCTTTTTTGTATCTGTTGAAAAAGTCCTTTCGCAACAATGATCTGTCACTGTGCAGTGAACCGCTGGGGATCATCAGAACCACTGACTTGCGACTATGCTTGAGTCGCAGACAGGGTTTCTGCAATCCAGGAACTGCCCTCGCCGATGCCCGACGAGAGGCGTAGTATTTTGTGATTATTTTTTTCTACAGGGATTGGTAACTTGGCTGGATACCTCCATCCTGTCGCGCACAATCCAAGAGGTGATTGATGCGCGCCAACTCGTCTGATCCACAAGACACCGTTACAGCAGAACAACCGATCAAACCCGAGCGTTTGCGCTGGCTGGATCGATTAAGCAAATACCGTCAGCCGATCGGTCTGGCCGTCACGTTGCTGCTGTTTGCCATTGCCCTGATTGCCTGCCGCCATCTGCTCGCCGAGCTCGATCTCGACGCGCTGCATGACTCGATTCTCGACGTGCCGAAACCGGCCCTGCTCGGCGCCATCGGTGCGACCGTGGTCGGTTTCATCATTCTGCTCGGCTATGAATGGTCGGCCAGCCGCTACGCCGGTGTGAAACTGCCGCCGCGCACGCTTGCCCTCGGCGGCTTCACCGCTTTTGCGATTGGCAATGCCATTGGTCTGTCGCTGCTGTCCGGCGGCTCGGTTCGTTATCGTTTATATGCGCGACTGGGCGTCGGTGCGTCGGAAGTTGCGCACATGACGCTATTTGCCAGCCTCTCGCTGGGCTGCGCATTGCCGCCACTGGCAGCGCTGGCCACGCTGAGCAACCTGCCCGCCGCCTCGCAAGCGCTGGGACTGTCCGAAGTCTTGCTCGGCTCCGTCGCCGCTGCCGTATTGATTCTCGGTGCAGTGCTGGCGATCGGCATCTATCGCCGTCGTCTGCCGGAACAACCTTACCCCGACAATCTTCTGGTTCGTGCCGGGCGACGCACCCTGCGTCTGCCGGGTCGGCGTCTGACCTTTCTGCAACTGGTGATCACCGCCCTCGATGTCGCGGCTGCCGCCACCGTTCTCTACTTGTTGCTGCCGGAAGCGCCGCCGTTTGCGCCGTTCCTGCTTGTGTATCTGCTGGCGCTGGCCGCCGGTGTACTCAGTCATGTACCGGGCGGTGTTGGCGTGTTCGAGGCGATTCTGCTCGCCGCGTTTGCCGACAAGCTCGGCGCCGCGCCGCTGGCAGCCGCACTGCTGCTGTATCGCCTGATCTACGTGGTGCTGCCGCTGCTGGTCGCTTGCGTACTGCTGCTGATCAACGAAGGCCAGCGCCTGTTTCAATCCCAGACCATGCGCGCCGCGTCCGGTCTGGCTGCGCCGGTTCTGGCGGTGCTGGTGTTTCTGTCTGGCGTGGTGCTGCTGTTTTCCGGCGCGACCCCGGAGATCGACACGCGCCTGGAGCACATCGGTTTTCTGATCCCGCATCGTCTGGTCGATGCCTCGCACTTTGGCGCCAGCCTGATTGGCGTTTTGTGTCTGTTGCTCGCCCAAGGTCTGCGCCGACGCCTGTCGGCGGCGTGGATGCTGACCACCATTCTGCTGCTGGTCGGCGCCCTGCTCTCGCTGCTCAAAGGCTTCGACTGGGAAGAGGCCACGCTGATGACGTTGACGGCCGCGCTGCTCGGCGTGTTCCGCCGCTCCTTCTATCGCCCGAGCCGTTTGACCGAACTGCCGTTTTCGCCGCTGTATCTGGTCGCCAGTCTCTGCGTGCTGGGCGCTTCGGCCTGGTTGCTGCTGTTTGCCTATCAGGACGTACCCTACAGCCACCAGCTGTGGTGGCAGTTCACCCTCGACGCTGACGCGCCGCGCGGTCTGCGCTCGCTGCTCGGTGCGGCGGTGTTGCTGGTAATAATCTCGCTGACCTGGCTGCTGCGCACCGCGCGCCCGGTGATTCATTTGCCGACGCCGGACGAACTGGATCGCGCGGCAAAAATCCTCATGGCCTCGTCACAACCCGACGGCGGCCTCGCGCTGACCGGTGACAAGGCGTTGCTGTTTCATCCCAACGATGAGGCGTTCCTGATGTACGCCCGTCGTGGCCGCAGTCTGGTGGCGCTGTACGACCCGATCGGGCCGAGCCAGCAACGTGCGGAAATGATCTGGCAATTTCGCGACCTCTGCGACATCCACCACACTCGCCCGGTTTTCTATCAGGTACGCGCAGAGAATCTGCCGTACTACATGGACATCGGCCTGACAGCGATCAAGCTCGGCGAAGAAGCCCGGGTCGATCTGCTGCGCTTCGATCTGGAAGCCAAGGGCAAGGAGATGAAGGACCTGCGCTACACCTGGAACCGTGGCACCCGCGATGGACTGTCGCTGGAAATCCATGAGCCGGGCCAGGCGCCGATGGACGAGCTGAAGGTGATTTCCGATGCCTGGCTGACCGGCAAAAACGTGCGCGAGAAAGGCTTCTCCCTCGGCCGTTTCAGCGACGATTACCTGAAGCATTTCCGCATTGCGGTGATTCGCTTCGAAGGCCGCCCGGTAGCGTTCGCCAATCTGCTCGAGACCTACAGCCACGATCTGGCCAGTCTCGACCTGATGCGCGCGCACCCGGAAGCGCCCAAGCTGACCATGGAATTCATGATGGTCGGCCTGATTCAACACTATAAGAGTCACGGATACGCGCGCTTCAGCCTGGGCATGGTGCCGTTGTCGGGGCTGCAACCCCGGCGCGGCGCACCGCTGACCCAGCGCCTGGGCTCGATGGTTTTCCGCCGTGGTGAGCAGCTGTACAACTTCCAAGGTTTGCGCCGTTTCAAAGACAAGTTCCAGCCTGACTGGGAACCCCGTTATATGGCCGTGCCCGCCGGACTCGATCCGCTCGTGGCACTGGCCGACACTGCTGCCCTGATCGCGGGCGGCTTGACTGGATTGGTGAAACGCTGATGATTCAACGCTCCCTGAAGTACATCCTGGCCGCCCTGCTGGTGCTGGCGGTGATTGCCGGCGGCGGTTACTGGTACCTCAAACGTCCGGCACCGGAACCGACCGTCGAACAACTGAAACCCGCCGATGGCACGGCCATGACCCGCGTGATCCCCGGCAACAAGCCGAAGGCTCAGGTGCTGGTCGCCGTCACCGACGAACAGAAGCTCTCCGAGAAACAACTGACCACCCTCAGCCGCAGCGCCTCGGCGCAGATCGTTCAGGTGATTCTGCCCAAGGACTGCCTGCTGCAAAGCCGCGCCCTGCAATCGGGCCTGCGCGAATTGAACGGCCCGGCCACTCTGGTCAGCGGCATCGGCCCAGGCGCTGTGCTGGCCTGGCGCTGGCTGGCGGAACAGAAAGACGACAAGGCCCAGGCCGTCTCCGTCGATCTGGCCCTGGAAAAACCCGGCTGCACCCACCTGCTGCCGAAATCCGCCGCCCACGGCCACTGGCTGGTGGCGTGGAACGACAACCCGGACGATGCCAGCGCAGGCTTCGTGCGCGATCAGCCGAACGCCGAAACCAGCATCAGCGACTACGACATCAACCTGTCGCAAGTGCTGAACAACGAACTGCGCAAAATCCTCGTCGGCGGCGACAAGGCCAACGGCGGCCTGGCGATCCCGGTCGTGGAAGTGCCGGCCGGCCAGGCCAACGACACCGTGACCCTGTTCCTCTCCGGCGACGGCGGCTGGCGCGACCTCGACCGCGACGTGGCCGGGGAAATGGCCAAGATCGGTTTCCCGGTGGTCGGCATCGATACCTTGCGCTACTACTGGCAGCACAAAAGCCCGGAGCAAAGCGCGCTCGACCTCACCGAACTGATGCAGCACTACCGGCAGAAATGGGGCACCAAACGCTTCATCCTCACCGGTTATTCGTTCGGCGCTGACGTCCTGCCGGCGATCTACAACCGCCTGCCAGAGAACGAACAGCAACGCGTCGACGCGATCATCCTGCTCGCCTTCGCCCGCACCGGCAGCTTCGAAATCGAAGTCGAAGGCTGGCTGGGCAACGCCGGCAAAGAAGCCGCGACCGGCCCGGAAATGGCCAAGCTGCCAGCGGCCAAGGTTGTGTGCATCTATGGCGAAGAAGAGACCGATGAAAGTGGCTGCACCGACAAGACTGCTGTCGGCGAAGCGGTGAAACTGCCCGGCGGGCATCACTTTGATGAAAATTATCCAGCGCTGGCCAAGCGCTTGGTGGAGCTGATTCAGAAGCGCCAGAGCAAGGACTCGGTCGCCGAAGAGTGATCTGAAGCGCATCCACAAAAAGCCCCCGCAACTTCGCAGTTGCGGGGGCTTTTTACATCCCAACAGCCACCAAAATCCCTGTGGGAGCGAGCCTGCTCGCGAAAGCGGTGGGTCAGTTTACAGATTCGTCGACTGACACTGCGTCTTCGCGAGCAGGCTCGCTCCCACAGAGAAAAAAGTGCCAAGTGTTTACTTTCGTTTACTTCCAGTCTCGCAATATCAGATGACGCCCACAGACCTTGTAGGCAAACTCCGAAACTCTTGTTGGGGCGCTGTGCCGCTCTATTGCGCTGTTTTTCGACGGGATACTCTCCGGAGGTCGCTGACCCATTCAGCGATCGGGTGTGGTAACCCGGAGAAACCATCGCAACAGCGCGCTCATCGAGTTATGGCGGCTGTGCGTGGGACGCCTTCTGGCGTGCCGGTTTCCTTGGTTCCCGGTTTACCACCCTGCGTACAGCTGCCTCCCTTTCGCGTGGTAACGAAAGTCTCGGCACTTCGAACCAAGGAGTAACACGATGACCGAAACTGATCTGCACGGACTCGCAAACGTTAAAACCATCGGCTTCACCCCTTTCCTCTACAACTCGGATCAAGCGTTCTTCAACGTCCGCTCCGGCGTCCCGATCATCAATGCCTTGTCCCAATCCTCCGACCTGCTGTCCCTCGCCAAATCCTTCGCAGAAGACGCTGCTTTCAACAGAGACACCGACCGCCATGCCTGGGCTGCGCATTACCTGACGGTGATGGGCAAAGCCTTGGTTGATGACGTGATCCAAGCGCTGATCCCACGACCCGCGCGGACGAAGACTGAATCTGAAGCTGATCTGTCTGAACGCACCTCTTGATTCAACCCAATACCCTGTGGGAGCGAGCCTGCTCGCGAATGCGGTGGTTCAGCCACCACATGCTTCGACTGACACTACGCCTTCGCGAGCAGGCTCGCTCCCACAGGGAATCGGCGGTGGTTTGAGGGATTGGGCACAGGCACAAAAAAGCCCCCGCCAACCACAAGGCTGACAGGGGCTTTTCAGTTGAGGCCAGGCTTACATCTCCACCTGCGTCCCCAACTCAATCACTCGGTTCAGCGGCAGATTAAAGAACCGCAAATTGCCATTGGCATTCTTCAACATGAACGCAAACAGCGCCTCACGCCAACGCGCCATCCCCTCGAGTTTCGAGGCAATTACCGTCTCGCGACTGAGGAAGTAGGTCGTGCGCATCGGGCTGAAGTCCAGATCATCCAGATGACACAGCTTCAGCGCTTGCGGCACGTCGGGCTCGTCGGTGAAGCCGAAGTGCAGGATCACCCGGAAGAAACCCTCACCGTGCGCTTCGACCTCGAAGCGCCGCGATGGCGGCACACGGGGGATGTCTTCGTAGACCACCGTCAACAACACCACTTGCTCATGCAACACCTGGTTATGCAGCAGGTTGTGCAACAAGGCATGGGGCACGGCGTCGGAGCGGGCGGTGAGGAACACGGCGGTGCCCTGTACGCGATGCGGCGGTTGCACGCGGATGCTGCTGATGAAGATCGGCAGCGGCAGCGCGCCTTCGTCGAGGCGTTCGACCAGCAGTTGTTTGCCGCGCTTCCAGGTGGTCATCAGCACGAACAGGGCGATACCGGCGATCACCGGGAACGCGCCGCCCTGAACGATCTTCGGCACGTTGGCAGCGAAGTACAGGCCATCCACCAGCAGGAAGCCAAGCAACACCGGCACCGCGAGGATCGGTGGCCATTTCCACAGCAGCAGCATCACGGCGGACACCAGAATGGTAGTCATCAGCATCGTGCCAGTCACTGCCACGCCGTAGGCGGAGGCCAGTGCACCGGAGGATTCGAAGCCCAGCACCAGCAGGACCACGCCGACCATCAGCGCCCAGTTCACCGCGCCGATGTAGATCTGGCCTTGCTCATCGCTGGAGGTGTGCTGGATGTACATGCGCGGTATGTAACCGAGCTGGATCGCCTGACGGGTCAGGGAGAACGCACCGGAAATCACCGCTTGCGAAGCGATCACCGTGGCCAGGGTCGAAAGGCCGACCAGCGGAATCAGCGCCCAGCTCGGCGCCAGCAGATAAAACGGGTTACGCGCCGCGTCCGGGTTGTCCAGCAGCAATGCGCCCTGGCCGAAGTAGTTGAGCACCAGCGCCGGCAGCACCAGCAGGAACCAGGCGCGGGCGATCGGCTTGCGGCCGAAGTGGCCCATGTCGGCGTACAGCGCTTCCGCGCCGGTCAGCGCCAGCACTACCGCGCCGAGGATCGCTACGCCCATGCCCGGGTGCACGACGAAAAAATTCACCGCCCACATCGGGTTCAGCGCGTGCAGCACTTCCGGCGTGTGGCTGATGCCGTACACACCGAGGGCGCCGAGGACGAGGAACCAGGTGACCATGATCGGCCCGAACAGAATACCGATCCGCGCAGTACCGTGGCGCTGGATCAGAAACAGCGCGACCAGCACGACCAGCGACAGCGGCACCACCCAGTGATCGATGCCTTCAAACGCCAGGCCGAGGCCTTCGATCGCCGACAGCACCGAAATGGCCGGGGTGATCATGCTGTCGCCGTAGAACAGCGCCGCACCAATCAGCCCGCACACCACCAACAGCGTGCGCAGGCGCTTGCGCCCCGCCGCTGCCCGCCGTGCCAGTGCCGTCAGGGCCATGATGCCGCCCTCGCCCTGGTTGTCGGCGCGCAGGACGAACATCATGTACTTGATCGAGACCACCCAGATCAGCGACCAGAAGATCAACGACAGAATGCCCAGCACGCCGTCGTGATTGACCGGCACACCATAACCGCCGGAAAACACTTCCTTGAGGGTGTACAACGGGCTTGTGCCGATGTCGCCATAAACTACCCCGACTGCCGCGACCAGCATGCTCAGCGGTCTGCTTGCCGAACCCTCGGCGCCCGCCGCATGACTACTTGCCTGACCCATCCAACACTCCTGATCTCGATACCGGCTTCTTTGAAGGAAGCACTATGCTTTGAGTTGCAGCATGCGCTGTTTTACCTGTTGTTACAGACCAATGATTGACTGCACGAAATCGGTAAAGCTCAACGGCGCGAAGCATAGCGCAGCACTCGTCGTATTTCCCCGTATAAAGCTGGTCAAGTGCGTTGCCCGCCGCTAGAATTGCGCACTTTTTGATCAGAGGCGCGCCTAAGCGCCCATCCGTCGGTTTGCGCATGATGCAAGCGACGTCACAAAACACCGAGGTTAGACATGTCCACCACTCCTGCGCCGGCCAATCCAAAGGTTGGCTTTGTATCTCTGGGTTGCCCGAAAGCACTGGTCGACTCCGAGCGCATCCTGACCCAGCTGCGCATGGAAGGCTATGACGTGGTGTCCACCTATCAGGACGCCGACGTCGTGGTGGTCAACACCTGCGGCTTCATCGATTCGGCCAAGGCCGAGTCGCTGGAAGTGATCGGCGAAGCGATCAAGGAAAACGGCAAGGTCATCGTCACCGGTTGCATGGGCGTGGAAGAAGGCAATATCCGCGACGTACACCCGAGCGTGCTGGCCGTGACCGGTCCGCAGCAGTACGAGCAAGTGGTCAACGCCGTGCACGAAGTGGTGCCGCCGCGTCAGGATCACAACCCGCTGATCGACCTGGTGCCGCCACAAGGTATCAAGCTGACCCCGCGCCACTACGCGTACCTGAAGATTTCCGAAGGCTGCAACCACAGCTGCTCGTTCTGCATCATTCCGTCGATGCGCGGCAAACTGGTCAGCCGTCCGGTTGGTGATGTGCTCGACGAGGCGCAGCGCCTGGTCAAATCCGGCGTCAAAGAATTGCTGGTGATCTCGCAAGACACCAGCGCCTACGGCGTCGACGTGAAATACCGCACCGGTTTCTGGAACGGCGCGCCGGTGAAAACCCGCATGACCGAACTGTGCGAAGCGCTGAGCACGCTGGGCGTCTGGGTCCGCCTGCACTACGTTTACCCGTACCCGCACGTCGACGAGCTGATCCCGCTGATGGCCGCCGGCAAGATCCTGCCGTACCTGGACATCCCGTTCCAGCACGCCAGCCCGAAAGTCCTGAAGTCGATGAAACGCCCGGCGTTCGAAGACAAGACCCTGGCGCGCATCAAGAACTGGCGCGAAATCTGCCCGGACCTGATCATCCGTTCGACCTTCATCGTCGGCTTCCCGGGCGAAACCGAAGAAGACTTCCAGTACTTGCTCAACTGGCTGACCGAAGCCCAGCTCGACCGCGTCGGCTGCTTCCAGTACTCGCCGGTTGACGGCGCGCCAGCGAATGATCTGGATCTGGAAGTGGTGCCGGACGACGTCAAGCAGGATCGCTGGGAGCGCTTCATGGCGCACCAGCAGGCGATCAGCTCGGCACGCCTGCAAATGCGCATCGGTCGTGAGATTGAAGTGCTGGTGGACGAGGTTGACGAACAAGGCGCGGTTGGCCGTTGCTTCTTCGACGCCCCGGAAATCGATGGCAACGTGTTTATCGACAATGGCAGCAACCTGAAGCCGGGCGACAAGGTCTGGTGCAAGGTGACTGACGCTGACGAATATGATCTGTGGGCTGAGCAGATCTGATCTGAAGATCAAAAGCCCCTCACCCCAGCCCTCTCCCAGAGGGAGAGGGGGCTGACCGTGTTGTTCTTTCTAGGTACATCGACCTGAGCTATCCGGTCGAACTCAGGTTTGAAAAGCACGAAGTTCAGCTCCCTTCCCCCTCGCCCCCTCTGGGGGAGAGGGTTGGGGTGAGGGGGAGAGATCTTGCTGGCGACAGAAATAGCCAGCCAGACACCGCAACAAATCCAAAAAGCCCCGCTCTTTTCCGAGATACGGGGCTTTTTTGCGGCTATCGTTTAGCGGGGGACGGACTCCCTTGAACCGCACAAGAGGCACACGCACATGCGTCAGCATTCGGTTATCCACACACCGAAAATCAGCGATTACGAAGAACTGACCCGGGTCTGGGAGGCCTCGGTCCGTGCGACTCACCAGTTCCTGCCGGACAGCTACATCGAGCTGCTGCGCAATCTGGTGCTCACCCGCTATCTGGATGCGGTGATGTTGATCTGCACCAAGGACCGCCAGCAGCGCATCACCGGGTTTGCCGGTGTGGCGGCGGGCAAGATTGAAATGCTGTTCATCGATCCCGATCATCGTGGTCAGGGACTGGGCAAGCAATTGCTGCGCTATGCGATCGAACGGCTCAACGCCGATGAACTCGACGTCAACGAGCAGAACCCGCAAGCCTTGGGTTTTTATGAAAAGCAGGGATTTGAAGTGATCGGCCGCTCCGAGGTCGATGGCATGGGCCAGCCGTATCCGCTGCTGCATATGCGCTTGCGGCAGTCCCAACAGCGCTCGGGCAACGGCTGACACACTATGAAACCCATGTGGGAGCGAGCCTGCTCGAGAATGCGGTGTACCAGTCACTGCAAACATTGACTGGCAGGACGCCTTCGCGAGCAGGCTCGCTCCCACATTGAATACAGCGCCTGCAAATGGAACCGGGCTTAACCGCTTCCACACAGGTACAATGCCCACCCCTTTTTTGTTACGGCCCCGTCATGACTGACCCGATTCGCCTCTCCAAACGCCTCATCGAACTGGTCGGTTGCTCCCGCCGGGAGGCCGAGCTGTTCATCGAGGGCGGCTGGGTCACCGTGGACGGCGAAGTCATCGATGAGCCGCAATTCAAGGTCGGCGAGCAAAAGGTCGAGCTCGACAAGGACGCCAAGGCCACCGCGCCGGAGCCGGTGACCATCCTGCTTAACGCGCCCGCCGGCATGGATGTCGACAGCGCCATGCAAACGCTCAGCGCGGAAACCCTCAGCGAAGAGCATCGCTACGGCAAGCGTCCGTTGCGCGGGCATTTCCTGCGCCTGACCGCCAGCGCCGACCTGCAGCCCAAGGCCAGCGGCCTGCTGGTGTTCACCCAGGACTGGAAAATCCTGCGCAAGCTCACCGCCGACGCGGCGAAGATCGAGCAGGAATACATCGTCGAAGTCGAAGGTGAGATGGCTGCCCACGGCCTCAACCGCCTGCAACACGGCCTGACGCACAAGGGCAAGGAGCTGCCGCCGGTCAAGGCCAGCTGGCAGAACGAAAACCGTCTGCGCTTCGCCATGAAAAACCCGCAGCCGGGAATCATCGCGCAGTTCTGCGAAGCGGTCGGCCTGAAGGTCATCGGCATCCGCCGCATCCGCATCGGCGGCGTGTCGATCGGCAAAGTCCCGCTCGGCCAGTGGCGCTACCTGTCCGGCAAAGAGAAGTTCTAGCACTTCCACTGCCGCCATACATTTCGGCAGCGCCTACGAGCGCTGCCCACAACGCATCAGGAATACCGACATGGTTCATAACGACGTACTGCGCAGCGTGCGCTACATGCTCGACATCAGCGACAAGAAAGTTGTCGAAATCATCAAACTGGGCGGCATGGACTTCACGCTCGCCGATGTCATCACCTGGCTCGACAAGAAAGAAGAAGACGAAGAAGGCTTCGTGCGCTGCCCGGACGAAGTCATCGCGCACTTCCTCGACGGCCTGGTGATCTTCAAGCGCGGCAAGGACGAAAGCCGTCCGCCGCAACCGATCGAAGTGCCGGTGACCAACAACATCATCCTGAAAAAACTGCGCGTGGCCTTCGAACTGAAAGAAGACGACATGCACGCTATCCTCAAGGCTGCCGAGTTTCCGGTATCCAAACCCGAACTGAGCGCGCTGTTCCGCAAGGTCGGCCACACCAACTATCGGCCGTGTGGCGACCAGCTGCTGCGTAACTTTCTCAAAGGGCTCACGCTGCGCGTGAGAGCGTAAAGCAGCTACAAGCTGCAAGCTGCAAGTTAGCCCCTGCTTTAACTTGCCGCTTGTGGCTTGCAACTCGAAGCTGGCCGCATGGCCCCTCATTCCCTGCAAAAATAATGGCTCCGCTTTTCGCGGCTGACGACTAGGGTGTACTGATCCCTAATCTTCAGGATTCGCCATGTATCCCTACTTTTCCCTGCAAGGCCGCACCGCTCTGGTGACTGGCGGTACTCGTGGTATTGGCAAGATGATCGCCAAGGCGTTCGTCGAGGCCGGCGCCCATGTCTACGTGTGCTCGCGCGACGTCGAAGCCTGCCAGCAAACCGCCGAAGAACTTGGCGCGCTGGGCACTTGCCACGGCGTGGCGGCGAATCTGGCGACCGAAGAAGGCGTGCGGGAACTGGCCGCGCGTCTGGGTGAGCAGATCACTCATCTGGACATTCTGGTGAACAACGCCGGCACCACGTGGGGCGCGCCGCTGGAGAGTTATCCGGTCAAGGGCTGGGAAAAGGTCATGCAGCTCAACGTGACGTCGGTGTTCAGTTGCATCCAGCAGTTTCTGCCGTTGCTGCGCAGGGCTGGCTCGGCGGCGAATCCGGCGCGGATCATCAATATCGGTTCGGTGGCGGGGATTTCTTCGTTTGGCGAGCAGGCGTATGCCTATGGGCCGAGCAAAGCGGCTCTGCATCAGTTATCGCGCATTCTGGCGCGGGAACTGGTGAGCCAGCACATCAACGTCAACGTGATTGCGCCGGGTCGCTTTCCGAGCAAGATGACCCAGCATATTGGTAATGATGAGCAGGCATTGGCTGAGGATACTGCGCTGATTCCGATGAAGCGCTGGGGGCGTGAGGAAGAGATGGCGGCGCTGGCGATCAGCCTGGCGAGTACGGCTGGGGCTTATATGACCGGGAATATTATTCCTCTTGATGGCGGATTCAGTCTGTAGATCGGCGGCGCGGCCTTCGCGAGCAAGCTCGCTCCCACAGGGATCTTGTGCACGCCATAGATCCAATGTGGGAGCGAGCTTGCTCGCGAATAGGCCAGCCCTGCCACCACCAGACTTGAGACGGGACGGGTTATCATGCCCCCCCTGCCCCGCTTCGAATGCAAACCATGACTTACAGCGTCTCCCCCATCGGCTTCGTGCGCTCCTGCTTCAAGGAGAAGTTCGCCATCCCCCGCCAGCCACAACTGGCACCGGCCGCCCGTGGCGTGCTGGAACTGGTCGCGCCGTTCGATCAGGGTGACGCCGTGCAGGGGCTGGAGCAGGTCAGTCATGTTTGGCTGTTGTTTCTGTTCCACCAAGCCCTGGAAGACAAACCGCGCCTGAAAGTGCGCCCGCCACGCCTGGGCGGCAACAAGTCGATGGGCGTGTTTGCCACCCGCGCCACGCACCGGCCGAACGGCATTGGCCAGTCGGTGGTGAAGCTGGACAGGGTCGAAGGTAATCGGCTGTTAATCTCCGGGATCGATCTGCTCGACGGCACGCCGGTGCTGGATATCAAACCCTATGTGCCGTATGCCGACATCATCCCCGGGGCGACCAATGACATCGCCAGCGCCGCGCCGCAGCTGATCGACGTGCAGTGGGCGGATTCGGCTTTGAAACAGGCGCACGCCCACGCTCAGCGCCTCGATGAGCCGTTGGTTGAGCTGATCGAGCAGTGCCTGGCGCAGGATCCGCGCCCGGCGTATCAGACGCCGGCGCCGGAACGTGAATATGGTGCGCAGTTCTGGGATCTGGACGTGCGCTGGCATTACCCGACGCCCGAACAGATCCGCGTGCTGGAAGTCATCCCGGCCAAGGCATAAAACCCGCAAACGAAAAAGCCCGCGCTGCCTTCTCAGGCAACGCGGGCTTTTACTGTCACACCCAAAAACCAACTGTGGGAGCGAGCCTGCTCGCGAAGGCGTCGTGTCAGTCAACATCAATCTTAATGACAGACTGCTTTCGCGAGCGGGCTCGCTCCCACAGGTATCGCAGGTTATTTTTCGACGAACGCACGCTCGATCAGGTAATCACCCGGCTCGCGCATCCGCGCCGAGATTTTCAGGCCGAAGCTGTCGAGCACTTCGCTGGTCTCGTCGAGCATGCTCGGGCTGCCGCAGATCATCGCGCGGTCGTCCTGCGGGTTGATCGGTGGCAGGCCGATGTCGCTGAACAGCTTGCCGCTGCGCATCAGGTCAGTCAGGCGGCCCTGATTCTCGAACGGCTCGCGGGTCACGGTCGGGTAGTAGATCAACTTGTCACGCAGCGCTTCGCCGAAGAACTCGTTCTGCGGCAGGTGCTCGGTGATGAATTCGCGGTAAGCGACTTCGTTGACGTAACGCACACCGTGAACCAGGATCACTTTTTCGAAGCGCTCGTAGGTTTCCGGGTCCTGAATGACGCTCATGAACGGCGCCAGACCGGTGCCGGTGCTCAGCAGGTACAAGTGCTTGCCCGGGTTCAGGTCATCGAGAACCAGGGTGCCGGTAGGCTTCTTCGAGATGATGATCTCGTCGCCTTCCTTCAAGTGCTGCAATTGGGAGGTCAGCGGACCGTCCTGCACTTTGATGCTGAAGAACTCGAGATGCTCTTCCCAGTTCGGGCTGGCGATCGAGTAAGCGCGCATAAGCGGGCGGCCGTTGGGCTGTTGCAGGCCGATCATCACGAACTGACCGTTCTCGAAGCGCAGGCCCGGATCGCGGGTGCACTTGAAGCTGAACAGAGTGTCGTTCCAGTGATGAACACTGAGGACACGCTCGTGGTTCATGTTGCTCATGTACGTTTGACTCCTGGAGATTGGTCTGCGCGGCTCAATGAGGCTCAACGTGCGCAATTGCATCGCATTCTAATAGCGACGACAATATCTGTTAACTGGATTATTAAGATAAGGGTTATCGGTTATATCGATATGCGATTTACTCTCCGTCAACTGCAAGTCTTCGTCGCCGTCGCCCAGCAGGAAAGCGTATCCCGTGCTGCGGGTCTGCTCAACCTCTCGCAATCGGCGGCCAGCACTTCGATCACCGAGCTCGAGCGCCAGTCCAGCTGCCAGCTGTTCGACCGCGCCGGCAAACGTCTGAGCCTCAACGCCCTCGGCAAACAACTGTTGCCGCAAGCGGTGGCCCTGCTCGACCAGGCCAAGGAAATCGAAGACCTGCTCAATGGCAAATCCGGTTTCGGCTCTTTATCAGTGGGGGCGACCCTGACCATTGGCAACTATCTGGCCACCCTGCTGATCGGCAGCTTCATGCAGCGCCACCCCGAAAGTCAGGTCAAGCTGCACGTGCAGAACACTGCCAATATCGTGCAGCAGGTCGCCCACTACGAAATTGATCTGGGTCTAATCGAAGGCGATTGCAGCCACCCGGACATCGAAGTGCAGAGTTGGGTCGAGGATGAGCTGGTGGTGTTTTGTGCGCCGCAGCATCCGTTGGCCAAGCGCGGCAGTGCGACGATGGAAGAGCTGACCCATGAGGCATGGATTCTGCGGGAACAGGGTTCCGGCACGCGGCTGACCTTCGACCAGGCCATGCGTCACCATCGCAGCGCGCTGAACATTCGCCTGGAGCTGGAACACACCGAGGCGATCAAACGCGCGGTGGAATCAGGCTTGGGAATTGGCTGCATTTCGCGGTTGGCGCTGCGCGATGCCTTCCGGCGCGGCAGTCTGGTGCCGGTGGAGACGCCGGATCTGGATCTGGCCCGGCAGTTCTATTTCATCTGGCACAAACAGAAGTACCAGACTTCAGCGATGCGCGAGTTTCTCGAGCTGTGCCGAGCATTCACCGCCGGGGTGCAGCGCAGCGACGAGATCGTCTTGCCGACCATCGCTTAAAGCAGAATCACCGCCCACACCAGCCCGATCATGCTCAGCGCCACGAACTGCGCGGCGCTGCCCATGTCCTTGGCGTTCTTCGACAGCGGATGCAATTCCAGCGAGATGCGGTCAATGGCCGCTTCCACCGCCGAATTGAGCAGCTCGACAATCAGCGCCAGCAAGCAAACCGCGATCAACACCGCCTGCTCGACCCGGCTGACATTGAGGAAGAATGTCAGCGGAATCAGCACCACGTTGAGCAGCACCAGTTGGCGGAATGCCGCTTCGCCGGTGAAGGCGGCGCGCAGGCCGTCGAGCGAAT
This sequence comes from Pseudomonas sp. Sample_20, assembly GCF_004307585.1. Classification (NCBI taxonomy): domain Bacteria; kingdom Pseudomonadati; phylum Pseudomonadota; class Gammaproteobacteria; order Pseudomonadales; family Pseudomonadaceae; genus Pseudomonas; species Pseudomonas sp. Sample_20. Next base: position 15,191 of record NZ_RCOA01000140.1, read on the forward strand.
AGCCGGACGCGTTGAGGATGCGTTTCAGGCCGGTCTGGCCCTTGAAAGGTGACATAAGAAAGAAACCAGCCAAAAAGGTGTGGGGAAGCTAGATCAACGAAAGTCAAAAAAGCGTGAAACCGCCAGCCATCACTGGCTCGGAATTGACTCAAGTTGTTGCAGCAGTAAAGCCGCTTGCGTGCGGGTGCGCACGTTCAATTTGCGAAAGATCGCCGTGACGTGGGCCTTGATGGTCGCTTCCGACACGCTCAGCTCATAAGCGATCTGCTTGTTCAGCAGACCTTCGCAGACCATGGTCAGCACGCGGAACTGTTGCGGCGTCAGGCTGGCAAGGCCATCGCTGGCGGCTTTCGCCTCATCCGACACGCTCACCGCTTCGAACGCTTGCGGCGGCCAGAACACGTCGCCATCGAGCACCTTGCGCACCGCTTCCTGAATTACGCTCAGATCGCTGGACTTGGGAATGAAACCACTGGCGCCGAACTCGCGGGACTTGACCATCACCGAAGCTTCTTCCTGGGCCGAGACCATCACCACCGGAATCTGCGGATACTGCCCGCGCAGCAGCACCAGTCCGGAAAAACCGTAGGCGCCGGGCATGTTCAGATCCAGCAGGACCAGATCCCAGTCAGCCTTTTCGGTCAGGCGGGCTTCCAGTTCGGCGATGCTCGCCACTTCCACCAGTCGCACGTCCGGGCCGAGGCCCAGCGTCACCGCTTGGTGCAGCGCGCTGCGAAACAGGGGGTGATCATCGGCAATCAGGATGTCGTATGTGGCCATTTTTCAAATGATCCTGTTTTTGATGGCAGACGCGGTAGATTCCGGTCTGGCCAAAGCAACTCGAGACAGCGCTTTCAAGCGATATCCGCAGGGGCACGTTCAACGCCAATCAACAGCAAACACGGCGTCTCAAACCTTGGCCGCACCCTAATCGGCGCCAAGCATGCCCAGCGCAGCCGGGGTGGTCAAGCAAGATGGCCAGCGCTGTGGACAGTATGGGCCACTATCGGGCCAACGCCGGCTGCGGCTTTCGTATATAAGGCAGCAGCTCGGCGTGAGCGGGGGTTGATTCATTCATGTCCAGTTGCTGCTTGGCACCGAGGTAATGCTGGCTGAACACATCGAAATAGGCGTCCAGCGCCGAAGCGGCAGCGCTGTCACCGGCCAGCTCCAGGCACAACGCCGCAACTTCAGCGGTGCACAGGTGCTCGCTGCGGGTCGAACGGCGCAAGCGATAGCGCGAGAGTTTGTCGGGCAGCAGGCTGAGGATCGGCAAGCGGTCGAAATACGGACTCTTGCGAAAGATCTTGCGCGCCTCGGTCCAGGTCGCATCCAGCAGTATGAACAGCGGGCGCTTGCTGCTATCGACTGTCACCGTGTTGGTCACCCGCGACGGTTCGACATACTCACCCGGAAACACCAGGTACGGCTGCCACTGCGGATCGTTGAGCAGTGCAAGCATCTGCGGGTCGGGCTCGGTGCGTGACCAGATGAACGCATGGTTGTCGCGCACCACATCGGCAATCAGCCAACCGGTGTTGCTTGGCTTGAACACTTCCTTGCCGGTCATGATCAGGCACACGCCAGAACGGGTGTCGACGCTTGGCCGCCACGCGCACAGGCAATGACTGATGATCACTCGGCAATCGCGGCAACGCTCGGAGCGAAAGCCGCGCGCCTGAATCGGCTTGATACCTTCGTCCTCGCGCTGATCGCGCAGGCGGGCCACGGCGTTGGGGGCATGGTTCATCGCAGGCAACACCGGCAGACAGGGAAACTCGACACGAACGACACTCGGCAGGGCAATAAAGGCCGGCAGTTTACCAGAGCGACGGCCACAAGCCTGTACCGTCCAGACCGGCTCACCTATAATTCGCCGCCACTGAACGCACCGCCCCGTGACGGGTCGAAGCACCAGTCACCGAATCAGGAGAGTTTCATGCTGCGCCTTATCGTTCCCACCGCTGCCATTCTGCTGGCGTCGTCCTTTACCGCTCAGGCTGCGTCCCTGAGTGAGCAGAATCTGAACCGAGAGCTGCGCAACGTCGCCGCCCAAAGCAGCGTCGGTACGCCACGGGCGATCAATGAAGACATTCTTGATCAAGGCTACACCGTCGAAGGCACACAGCTGATCAACCATCTGAGCGTGCAAAAGAGCCACGCCGACAAGATGCGCGCCGATCCCAAGGCTGTGTATTTCCAGTTGGGCGCGTCGGTCTGCAACAACCCGTCGTATCGCAAGCTGATGGCCAAGGGCGCGATCATGCGTTACGACTTCACCGAAGTGAAAACCAACAAAGCGATCGGTTCGGCCAGCTATCAGGAATCCGATTGCCCGAAAGCCGCGCCAGCGAAGAAGAAGTAATCAGCGCGAAGCCTTGGCGCGCCGCTGCTCATCCTCGGCGCGCAATTCCGCCACTAGCGCCTGCAGATAGCGCGAGCGACGCTCGCCGCCGGCCAATCGTCGGCAGCACTCTTCTTCGAGACTCAATTGATGCGTCTCGGCCGACTCCTGCAACATTCGATACAGCTGAGTATCGATCTCCAGAACCACTCTGACCATGCATCCCGCCTCCTTGCCACCCACGAATCCTTGAATTGCTTTGCCTTGCGCAAGCGCAAGGTTGTCTTGCGACGTCTGTATTTGAGTAAATCAGAGTGATGGCCCTTTGCGATACGTTCAGACGAGCGGCGAGGCTTTGGCGCAAATCAGTAAGCGGTTGCCGGACAAAACGTTACAGCGCACTGTTCAAGTCAGCGCGAATGCGTGCGAGGGTCTAGATTGAGAGTATTCCCGATCATTCGTTAACGGCAGAAATGGAACTGCCGGCCCTGTGTGTTTTTGCAGTGCGACCCGGACGCTGGTTGTCAGGGCTAACCGCTCTGTACAGAAGGAGACGTTGAATGCCTTATCAACCGAACGACCTCTTGAGCCGTCATTTTCAGGAAAGCGGCGACCTCATCAGTCAGGTCGAAGCCCAACTCAACCGTGTTTCCACCGACAGCCCGAACATTCCCATCTACCGCGACATGATCCTCACCGTGCTGCGCATGGCTCAGGAAGATCACAACCGCTGGAACGCCAAGATCACCCTGCAAGCCCTGCGTGAACTGGAGCAGGCGTTCCGCGTGCTCGAACAATTCAAGGGCCGGCGCAAAGTCACCGTGTTCGGCTCGGCACGTACGCCAGTGGAACATCCGCTATACGCGATGGCCCGCGAACTCGGCGCAGCGCTGACGCGTGCAGAGATGATGGTCATCACCGGCGCCGGCGGCGGCATCATGGCCGCCGCCCACGAAGGGGCCGGGCGTGACCACAGTTTGGGTTTCAACATCACCCTGCCCTTCGAACAACATGCCAACCCCACCGTCGACGGCACCGACAATCTGTTGCCTTTCCACTTTTTCTTTACCCGCAAGCTGTTTTTCGTCAAAGAGGCTGACGCGCTGGTGCTGTGCCCGGGCGGGTTTGGCACCCTTGATGAAGCGCTGGAAGTGCTGACGCTGATTCAGACCGGCAAAAGCCCTTTGGTGCCGGTGGTGTTGCTGGATGTTCCGGGCGGTACCTTCTGGCAAGGTGCGCTGGACTTCATCCGCAATCAGCTGGAAGAAAACCGCTACATCCTGCCGACCGATATGAAGCTGATGCGACTGGTTTACAGCGTTGAAGACGCGGTGGACGAGATCAATCAGTTCTATAGCAACTTCCACTCCAGTCGCTGGCTCAAGCGGCAGTTTGTGATTCGCATGAACCACAAGCTCAGCGACCAAGCACTGACGCAGATGCAGGAAGAGTTCGCCGACCTGTGCCTGAGCGACGAGTTTCATCAACATGCCTACAGCGGTGAAGAACACGACGATGCACAGTTCAGCCATCTGGCACGGCTGGCGTTTGCCTTCAATGGCCGTACCCATGGTCGTCTGAGGAGTTGGTGGACTTTATCAACCTGCCGGAAAACTGGGCCGATTCGAAACCGCCCACTGCACAACGCTCACTCGAGCCTGTCAACGTGATTTGAAGGCAAAAAAAAGGCCCGCTATTTTTTAAAAAATAGCGGGCCTTTTTTGTTGAATCGGTCTAATCGTCCATCCCTCGACCGCTGAACAAGCGGTTGATCATCTCCATCGAGAACCCCCGATACGCCAGAAACCGGCCTTGCTTGGCCCGCTCTTTCGCATCAATCGGTAAATGCCCGGAGAACTTGCGTTGCCACGTATCCTGAAGCTGCGCCTGCCAGTTGATACCGCTTTCGCGCAGGGCGATTTCGATATCGGTACGTTGCAAACCCCGCTGGCTGAGCTCCTCGCGAATTCGCAGAGGGCCATAGCCGGAACGGGCGCGGTAGGAAACAAAACTTTCAAGGTAGCGGGCTTCGGAAAGCAGCCCCTCTTCCGTCAAACGGTCGAGGGCTGTTTCGATCAGCTCCGCCTCGGCGCCGCGCTGACGCAGCTTACGCGTCAACTCGACTCGACCATGCTCGCGACGTGCGAGCAGGTCCATGGCGGTTCGCCGCACCGCGACGAGGGTATCCAGTACGGCGGTGGTCATCGCTGGTATCAGAGGTCAGCGTCGGCCAGGTCGTCTTCGGTCTCTTTGACCGCCGAGGCCTTGGAGTCCGCGATCACAGCTGGCGACAGCAGCTTGTCACGCAGCTGCTTCTCGAGCTTCGCGGCAATTTCCGGGTTGTCCGCCAGGAACTTGGCCGAGTTGGCCTTGCCCTGACCGATCTTGGTGCCTTCGTAGGCGTACCAGGCGCCGGACTTCTCGACAAAACCGTGCAGCACACCCAGGTCGATCATCTCGCCGTTGAGGTAGATGCCTTTGCCGTAAAGAATCTGGAACTCGGCCTGACGGAACGGCGAAGCCACCTTGTTCTTCACAACCTTGACGCGAGTTTCGCTGCCGACCACTTCGTCGCCTTCCTTCACCGCGCCAGTACGGCGGATGTCGAGACGAACCGAAGCGTAGAACTTCAGCGCGTTACCACCGGTGGTGGTTTCCGGGCTACCGAACATCACACCGATCTTCATACGGATCTGGTTGATGAAGATGACCAGGCAGTTGGCGTTCTTGATGTTACCGGTGATTTTACGCAGCGCCTGAGACATAAGACGCGCTTGCAGGCCGACGTGCATGTCGCCCATTTCACCTTCGATTTCAGCTTTCGGTACCAGTGCCGCCACGGAGTCGACGATGATCACGTCAACGGCGTTGGAGCGAACCAGCATGTCGGTGATTTCCAGGGCCTGTTCGCCGGTGTCCGGCTGGGAAACCAGCAGATCATCGACGTTGACGCCCAGCTTGCCGGCGTACTCTGGATCGAGCGCGTGTTCGGCGTCGACGAATGCGCAGGTCGCGCCGGCTTTTTGCGCCTGGGCGATCACGGACAAGGTCAACGTGGTTTTACCGGAGGATTCAGGACCGTAGATTTCAACAATACGGCCTTTTGGCAGACCGCCGATGCCGAGTGCGATATCCAGACCCAGAGAGCCAGTAGAGATGGCCGGGATCGCCTGACGGTCCTGATCGCCCATACGCATTACGGCACCCTTGCCGAATTGACGTTCGATCTGACCCAGGGCCGCAGCCAAGGCTTTCTTCTTGTTGTCGTCCATTAAAGTCCTCACGTAATCAATAAGGCCTGACGGCCAACACCTGTATAAGTAGCCAGTATTATTCCACAGCGTTCGAAGATCGCCTACCCCTGATTTTCGATTTCTCGTGCCGCTAGTCGCACAAGCCCCTCTAGCGCGGCCTTCACCGTTTGTCGGCGGACTTCATCACGGTTGCCGGGGAAGTGCTGAACCTCACTGTAAACCTCGTCGCCAACACCCCAGGCCAGCCATACCGTGCCGACTGGCTTGTTCGGTGTGCCACCGTCGGGGCCGGCGACACCGCTGACCGCCACGGCAAAATGCGCCAGGCTGTGCTGCTGCGCGCCGCGCACCATGGCCTCGACCACTTCGCGACTGACCGCCCCTACCGTCTCGAACAAATCGCCCGGCACATCCAGCTGCCGGGTCTTCTGCCGATTGGAATACGTCACGTACCCCGCTTCAAACCAGGCCGAACTGCCCGGAATCCGCGTAATCGCTTCGGCGATACCGCCACCGGTACAGGACTCGGCGGTGGTGACATGGGCATTGAGCACTTGCAGACGTCGGCCCAGTTCTGCGGCCAGTTGGGTGGTCTCTTTCACGGCGAGCTCCGGATCGTGTGGAATGCCTTCACCGTACACGAGCCGGCCATGCTTTCAATACACAGAATCATTCAAGATGTTCGGGCGCCAGCGCTCTGACATAGGCCTGACAGGCCTGCAACGCAATCAATCCACGATCGCCGGTGTCAGTGATGGCGATAATTCGTTGAGCATGCGCCGGGTCAAGTCGGGCGCGTACGGCTGCAGAATCCACGCCGCCGGTGCCGGCGGTGGCTGGCACCGCACAGCCGTGGGCAACGTCGCCGGCGTCGAGAAGGACCGACAACCGCACATCGGCAGTAGCAAGGCGATCGCGCAGGCGATCCTGATCACGTTGGGCATCGCTCAGCGCTCGGTAATGGGTTTGTTCACTGGCCGCGAGCCGTTGCTCCAGCGCCAGGCGTTTGTCCTGCTCGGCCTGTTGCGCGGTGGCGGCGGTCTGAGTGAGTTGATTTTGCGTCTCGGCGTTTAACCGCGCTTGGTCGGCCAATTGCCGCCCGTAACGCCAGTCCTGAAACTGCCACGCCGCGGCGAAAGCCCCCGCCACCAGCAACAACAGGCCAATCACCCGCCAGGAGCCGGACATAGCACCGCCCTCGCCCGCGCCCAAATCTCGAGTCGATCCTGCAAGCCATTCAACCCGCCGTTGATCCGGCGGGTGATGGTGTTGAACTGGTCCGCGTCGGCCAGTTCGTTCAAGCCCTTCTGCGCCCAGAACCACGCCGCCGATTCGGCCGCCCATTGCGGTTGCTCGAGCAATTCGGGCAATGCCAACAGACGCTCATCGCCAAACAAGCCGAGACTGCACTGACGATAATTTGCCCGGCCGGTGATCTGAATCAGTCCTCGCCCGCGATACTTTTGCCCGTCGCCGTCGGCTTCCGGAGTATTGCCCAGACGCAGCGCCAGCGTGCCGGTGTCGTATTTGCTCAGGTACTGGTTGTTGCCCAGTTCGCGCACGTAACGCAATTGGCCCGACTCGTGACCGACCTGTGCCAGAAAAGCCGCGATACGTTTTGGCGTATCGATGCGATGCCTGGCCATCGCGGTGTTGAGTGGCGAAACAAAAACGCCCGCTTGGGAGCGGGCGTTGGGCATGATGTCGATAAGGTGTTTTTCAGTTAATTGCATGATGCTTGATCCTCCCTGGATGTTGTCCCGATTGAATCACGGCTGGCGGTTGATGCTTGCCAGCCATTTTTTTCCGGAGTTTTCAGGTAATGAACCGTTCGATCAAAACGGCCTCAGAGTGCAGCGGCCAACCATACGGGAGCCACTGGCCGATGCTCGCTGAACGGAAAAAATGATCCCTGCGGCCAGTCACGCAAGTCACGACGATAGGCCTGCAACTGTGCGTATTGCTCGGTAGTAAGCGTGGTACCGCCGCCGTCCTCGAGTTCGTCCCGGTCACGCGCCACCAAACCGTCAGTGGCGGCCAGCTGGGCCGTACGCCAGGCGCGCTCGGCGTCAGCAGCTGCATCCGGCGAGGGTGGCGGGGGATCGACGAGAATCGGATAACCGTTAGTGGCGCTCACGCCGATCATTTTTGGCGTGACCGCCAACTGTTGCAGTAATGAGATCCAATAGCCCTGAGGAATCTCGATTACGTCATCGGGAATGTCCGTCGAGTTGATACCCGGCACATACGCGCCTTGGGTGCTGGCGCTGAATAAAACAGTGAAGGGATTCATTCAGTAGCCCTTTGCAAAATAATTCACCGACCAACCGGCGCTGACTTGACCAGCAGCATTGCGAATTCTCAGCGTGCAGCCCTTTGCGCTGTACGCTGTTACCGCAACCATCGCCGCATCGCCCCCCGTATGTGTCGCTACCAGCGAGAAATATGCCTTGGGAAAAGTCATCGCAAATGTCACGTAGACATCCCCCTCGGCGTTCGATATCCCCGTGCCCCACTGATCGATGTTGCCACTAGCGTGTTTTTGATACCCGGGATTGCTGACCATTCCGGAAAACAGCGCGGCGTATTTCAAACTGGCGGTCCCGTAAACCGTCCAGATGCCACTCTCTTTGACAAAGTTGGCGCTCTCCCCGCTGTTCATCACAATCGAGGTCAGATAGGCCCCTTGGGGGCTGATCTGCGCACCGGACTTACTCGCAACCGTGACCGGTGCGCTGTTGCGGCAGTGCAGGCCAATACTCGCGCCATCAGGTACCGAGGCCACGTCAGGCAGGGTAACGGTATAGGAAACGGTCCCGCCCATTCCGATCGAGCAGCCGACATCAGCGATCGACAGTTGCGTTGCGGCGGATACTCCCCTTGCACTTGCGTAACTGCCTAATGCACGCTGAACAAACTCAGCAGTGGCCACCGACCGACTTTTATCAAACTGGGCGGCAGTCAAAAACAGCGCCGGGCTGCGAAGTGCGCCGAGCAATTGATCGTTGGTCGTCTCTTCCGGCGTTAAACCCGCCGCCTCAACAACACTAAGAATTTCCTGCGTTACACCATTTCCCCACACCGCTGGAATCAGCGAGCCCGGCGCTCCGCTTGCAGGGTTTTCATCCACGAACCTGCCGTTGACCAGTCCGATATTGGGCACACTCTTTGGATAATCCATTTTTAGTCTCCGGCTGTATTCATTCGATGCCGAGTGCGCACACAGCCAGCCCGGTCTTTCGAACGCATCTGCATTCAGCAAAAATACTGAGCACTTGCAGATTGTTTTCGCGGCTGACGCACTCGACTCCAGCACTGAAGCATTCAATCAGGCTGCGGTGGCCAATCGATCGCGCGAGGGAAAGCGGGCTGACTTTCGACTCTGGAAAGCAGTACCCGGTACTTTCTCCAGAGATCAAGTTGCGCCTGGGTCATTGGCAACTGCGTGGATTCCTCATCTGTTGCCATGCCCAATGCCACGGAGTCCTGCAGAGTGCTGAGGTCACTCTGCAACTTTGCGATCATCGAGGAAGCCAATGCCGAGAGCGCGGAAGATTTCATGCGCATTGCATCTTTCAGTTGTTCTTCGTCGGGTTCGGCAATGTCGCCGTATTCCAGAGCAACTGCCCGTTCAAACAATTCTCGACCGTGAGTCTCCGGATCTTTCGGCGAAGCCGTAAAGGGTACTTCACCCAATGAATCTCTGGTCTCCTCGAAAGTCACCAACAGGTTCAACGAGGTATGTTCCACGTCGTTCCAGCAAGGCTGACGCGCACTCAGAATTGTCATCATTTCAATAAACCCTCAGGCATAGAACAGTGGAGTCAGGGCTGGCACCGTCGGCATTTCGGATAGCCCCCATGATTCGCCAGGTGCCGGCAGGTGCGCCGCCCCAGGCAGAGCCGTCGGTGGCCGTGAACCGGCAGTTGACACCGGCAGCAAGTGCGCCCGGCCCTGTAGCGCCTCCTCCGCCAACGACCAACAAGGCATAAGAACCGACCACCCCTGCTTCGGCGGTTGATTGCGCAGCGACCGCTTTCGCATTACCGATGCCGTCGGTCCAGATGCTGCCCAGATCAGTTGCATCGACTTGTGCCCGCAGAGACGTACTGTCAGCCGCCCAGCCGATCATTACCGTATTGTTCGACTGGAAGTTTCCTCCGCCTTGGCGAACCGGGGTAAACCCCAGACGGGGCTGCAAAAGATAAACGCCGTTATCGGAAGTACGCCGCATATAGGGCTGATTCGGATCATTACTGGCAAACCCTGCCCAGGTAATGCCGTCACTGAGCACGCGAGCACTGACTTGGCCGGTGATCTCGGCACGCGTCATGCCATCCGTGATGCCATAGCCCGCAAGTGTCGAGGCACTTTTCGCCAGCATCACGACTTCGTTGCTGTTCTTGTTTCGCATATAAGGAGAAGCGGAGCTCCCACCTGCGAAACCGGCCACCGAACACGCATCCGAAGCGATTTTGGCGTCCAGCAAGCCATTCGTCGCACTCTTGCTGTAAACGTCCGCGACATTGGCCTTGGTCCCGGGGTCAAAGTTGGCCGAACACCACAGGTTGCCAAAACTGGTAGCGTCCACCTGGATCAGGATGTTCTTGCCGTCCCAGCCAATGGACACGGTATTGCCAAGTTGCCCGGCGCCACCGCCTTGTTTCACAAATGCGCTGTTGGCAGCCACTTTCGTGTACGCATCCACTATGCCGTACCCATCAAGGGTTGTCGGATTAGAGCCGGCTGTTACTTGCCCCCGTGCATTAACCATGACCTTGCGGTATTCGCCAGATGCGACCCCGGTGTACCCCGCCAGCAATTCAAACGTCAGCGCAGTAGTGCCGACCTTGATCGGACCGGGTGTGGTCAGTTGCCAAAGACGGGACCTGTTCACCACACCTTCATCGGTCGCAATGATAAAGCTGCTGGTCACTTGATAGTCCTGCGCGGCATCCACTGCGCGCGACCATGAGCCGGCAGCCACCACGTAAACACCGTTTTGCGATGCATTGGCCTGATCTTTCACCAGCACTCGATCGGCAACGGCCAGTTGTACACCATCGATGTTCTGCAAACCGCTGAGGGCAATTGTTCCCGTGGTCGCTACCCGCACCGAGTTCTTGAAGTCATGAGCGGCAAAACTCTGGATGGCTTGCAGCAGCTGCGTTGAAACATCTTCCTCGGGCTCCATCCCCGCCGCTTTGATCACGTTCAGGATCTCTTGGGTAACAGCATTGCCCCAAGTTGCCGGGATCAAAGACCCAGGTGTTCCTGCGACCGGGTTCTCGTCCACAAACTGTCCATTCACCAGCCCGACACCGGGGGTGTTTTTCGGGTAATCCATACTTTCTAACCTCTAGTCATAATTGATGTGCACACGGGTATGCGCAGGTGCACTGCGATGGATAAGGCATTCCAGGGCGCTACCGGGATTTACACCAAAGCGCTCGCCCCAATAACTGGCGCCGAAACGCCGGCCGATGAATTGCCGACCACCGGTATTGAGCGTCCACATGAACTGCGCCTGCCAACTGCCAAAGTGCCCCTTACCGAAACGTGAGCGCCCCATTCGTGGTGCTCTCAACTCAGTCACGGTGGCGTTGGGATAGCCTTGAGTTCTGGCGATTTCGACGAAGTAGCCTATGGTCTGGCTGCCGACTGCGAGCAGGCGTCGGCGCACCGCCAGACGACGGTCGTCGAACAAAGGCTTCTGTCCAAGGCAGGGATCAGGCAAATTCATGACCCGCTCCCAATCGGGTACCAGCTCGCTGACGCCGGCAGGATCCATTTCGTTTTGCAGATCAACGGCGCGGGCGTCCAGACGCGACAGCTCTTGGGAAATACTCACGAGCACTGCGTCCAGTTCAGGTACTCGCTCCGGATCCCAGGCCGGACCACTGGGCAGCAAATTGCGTAACTGGGCCTGATATTGCACCGCAGTTCTTATGCCTCCCATATGCACCCCCCGAAGGTCAGCAACTGGTTCTCGGTCGGCACGACATTGCCAACGGGCGCAATCAGTTGGTGGTCATACTCACCGGTGGCGCTGCTGATCGCTTCGCGAATATGACTTTGCAGCAAGGTGTCGCCCAGACCGGCCTCGCGGTTGTGCAAATCGTGCAGTTGCGCTTGCACCGCGGCCCGCACGGCGCTGGTATCGGGACTCAAGCGTATTTTATAGGTGACCGGGACCTGCTCCGGAGCCAGCACATGGACTTCGGCGGTCACCGGACGCAGCGGTTCGATATAGGCCTGAACCTCGGCTAATTGCTCAGCCCCGGGAATCGGCTGCGTATCGTCATCGCGCATGATGAACAGGCTGACAATGCCCATGCCGCCTTCGCCGCCCCGGCACCACGCCCGCGTCACACCCGGCACTTCCAGCGCCCAGGTTTCGTAGTCGCTGGCCGCGCCACCATGGGGAATCACGCGGTAGGAACGGATGACCCGCGAGCGCAGCGATTCGAGGCTTTCCCGCGCCACACCGCCGCTGAGGCCCGGCGCCAGCACCACGAAGCTGTTGCCGACAATCCCGGCAATCGGTTGCACCGGGGTCAGCGTCAAACCCGCATCAGCGTTGCCCAGACTGCCGGCCTCCAACGCGGCAATCGTGGTGCTGTTGCTGCCATTGACCGTGGTGCGCGCGGTGGTGACTTTGTAGGTGCGGCCATCGTTCGCTTGCAGCAGCGTGTCGACGTCGAGCACGGCGCCGGGAGTGGCGGTAAAACTGACGCTGCCGGTAGCCACTTGCGCAGCTTTGCGCGGCTGATTCAGGCGCAACGCGGCGATGCGTTCCAGGGTTGACTCATCGGCTTTGTCGGGCAGGATCTGCTCGGCAATCCAGTCGAGATAACCGTACAGACCATAAGCGGCGCCGCCGAGGGTGCGGGCGAGCACTTGCGCATCGGACTGGCGCAGCGAATCGCCGGCCAGGTCGCTTTGGGTGCGCTTGATCAGCACCGGCAGCGAAGGGGTTTCAAACGGCATAGATCACCTGCCAACTGTTATCGGGGTTGATGTCCAGACGCTCACCGTCGGCCAGGGTCAGGACCGTGCGCAGGTTCAGGCGCTGGGCGTCGAGGCGTTCGCTGATGATGTCGATGGCGCTGCAGTGGCCGTCGTCGAGCAGCCATTGCAGGGCTTCGCGGGCATAAAATTCGGCGTCCATTTGCGTCTGCCGGGTCAGCTTGACCCGGCGCAGCAGCCACAGCCGCGAGCCGATGCGATCGTCGGCAACCGTGGGGAAACTGTCGCCCCACCAGCCGAAGCGCTCTTCGTCATCGAGGGCGTCGTCATCAGCGGCGCGACGCCAGGTGAACAGACTGATGAGCACGGCGCGGGTCAGCGCGGCGTGGAGGTTCTGGCTGATGAACATCACTGGCCTCCTGCCGGCGCGCCGGTCTGACCGTTGCCGGCCTGCACGCCAACATGCACGTGTTTGATCTGGCTGATGCCGCCAGCCAGTTGATCACCGGTGGAAACGATCTTGCCGGTCTGGTTTATCACCGGCGTGTCGAAGTTCACCGCGCTGCTGGCGCGGATGTTCAGCGTGGCGGTTTCGATGTCGATGATCCGCCCGCGCTTGAAATGAATTTTGTCGCCCTCGTCGGTGTAGATCGCCACTTCACCGGCAGCGAGCGCTTGCAGGCGATAGCGACGGTCGGCGATGACCAGGGCGATGGCGTGGGAACGGTCGCCGCCGATGAAGGTGACGACCCCTTCGGCTCCCGCCAGCGGATGGCTGGTGAAACCGTAGGGTTCGAAGTGTTCGAGGTCGTCGTTGACTTCACCGGCGGTGAGGCGCATTTGCAGCGATTGCAGCTTGGTTGCCGAATTGGCGAGCACGACAGTGCCGCGCGCCAGCAGGCGTGTCAGTAGGCTCATGGGTTTCCTTAGACTTTGTCGACACAAACCCTGTGGGAGCGGGCTTGCCCGCGATGGCGGTGTGTCAGGGAAAAAATGTATTTGTTGTCACGACCGCTATCGCGGGCAAGCCCGCTCCCACAGGGGGCATTGTCGCCAGCAGGATCCTGCGTCAGGCCTGGGATTGCTTCGGGGGCGTCGGATCAGGATCAAAGGTATGCGGCGGGGCAACTTGCAGCGTGGTCACCGATCCCTGCGCCGACAGCGAATAAGTGACCTTGGAAATCAGCATGTCACCATCGAAATCGAGCACCGGATCCTTGACCTTCACCAGCGTGTTGTGGCGCCACAAATCGCCATTGCTCTGCCGCCAGCCCTGCACCTGATAGGTGGTGGTCTGTGCGCGGCCCATGCGGGTCGCGCTTTCCCACAGAGCACGCTGCTGCGCCAACTCAAAGGTCAGTTGCGTGCCTTCATTGATCACCGTGGTGCGCCGCCGTTTGAAACTCAGATCGGCCGCGGTCGACTCGACTTCGCTGACCGCCGCGCCGCTTTTTGCGTCCGAGCCTTTTTGCTGGCCGATCACCCGGTACTCGGAGAACACCTGGCTGAAATCCATTGGCGCACTGGCCGACAAGATGTTCTTGCCCAGCTCCAGCGCATCGCTGGCGCGCCCGCCGCTGCCGGGTTTGGCCAGCACCAACTGGCCCAGCTCGTTGTCGGTGGAAAACACCCGCAGCAGCGAGAGCAATCGGTCGATCGACTGGAATGCCGTTTCACCCGGCACGATGGTGTGTTTGGTCAGGCGTGTGGTTTCGCTGATTTCGTTGACAACTGACAGCCCATATTCGCTCGCCAGATCGCGGACGATAGTCAGCAAGGGTTGTTGCTGCCATTGGCTGGGCAGGTTGCGAGCGGCGCAATCGACCAGATCCTGGGTCTTGGAACTGCCTTCGATGGTCAGGCTGATCTGCCGCCCGTCATAGCGGATCGGTGCTTTGAACACGTAACCGGTGAGCACCAGGTCCTTGCCGATTTTTACCTCGCAGGGGTCGCCGGGTTTGATCCTTTGGTCTACGGCCTGCCCTGGCCATTGCCAGGTGATGTCGAGTTTGAAAGTGCGGAACTGACGCTCCAGATCAGCGGTGATTTCGACGCTTTTCCAGCCGCCGTATTCCATATTGTTGACCGTCAGCGTGACGTGATTGTCCATCTCGTTCATGGCGTCACTCCCGCGAGACTTTCACATCGTTGGGCGAGAAACCGGGATGGGTAATCGCATTACGCTGAGTCACTTCTTCGACCCGCGTGGCGTCGCCAAACTGTTTGTAGGCCACGACCACTGCCGGAAAGCTTTCCTGAAACGATTTGCTGACTTGACGCACGCCGGAGGACGCCACCGCTTTGAGATGAGCCACGAGCGCTTCCTTTACATCGTTGATGGCCTGGAAGTGCGCAGGTCCGGCTTTCGCCAGCATCGGGTCGATCGCTGCAGTCACCGCTGTGCGCAGCGCTTGCATGTCATCGCTGACGGGAACTTCCTGACGACTCACCGGCGACGTCGACTGTTGAGCCACCGACGGTGTCGACGCCAGCTTCACCGGCGTGGTCGCCACCGGCATCGACGCCACCCACTGCGCCACTTTGACCAGCAGCGTGTCCTGCACCAGATCCGCCATCGCCTGCGCGGCGGCATTGGTGTCCTTGCCCGTGGTGATCTTCGGCGCATCGGCTTTGCGAATCGCTTCGAGTTGCTGCGACACGTCAGCAATCACGCCACGGTAGCCTTCCTTGGCGAACGCTTTCAGTTCCTTGATATCACCGAGCAAACCCTTGAATTCCGCCGCCACTTCCTTGGGCAGTTCCTTTACGGCGTTGACCAGCTCAGTGATCTGCCGGTACTGCTCGATCAAAGGTTTCAGTTGCTCCTTGATCACGTCATAGACGCCGGTGAGGCTGTTGCGCAGGTTGGTGATGCCGATCCGCGCAGCCTTGATCAAAGTCATCGCCTGTTCGAAACGCGCCACCGCCGAACCCAGCAGTCCGTCGGCCTTGGCCAGCAGCACTTTCTGCGTGCTGACCGTGGCTGTCGGAAACGGCAGGGGTTGGTCGGGATAGAACTTCAAGGCGAACGTCACCAACCCACCGTCCTGGCGAGTGTGGGTCATGTCGCACTCGCCGACCTTGACTTGCAGGCGTCCAAGCCACGGATGCACCAGCTCGCCACGGCCCTGCTCCAGCGCCTTGAGCAGCTTGTCGCGCTGCTCAAGACAATCAGGGCCGATGATGAACGCGGTCAGATCGTGGGTCTTGGCCTGTTGGCCGAGGTCCTCGAAAAACGGCAGGTCGCGTTGCGGGTATTCATGCAACTGCCCATTGCGACCGACCGGGGTTTTCGCCTGGTCGATCCAGAAACCGACACCGCGAAAGGATGCCGGCAATAAACGGTCACGCCAGTTCATTGGGAACCTCCCATCGACAGCGAGCGATAGCCGATGCGTGAAGACACGGCCAGGCCCGGTTGATTGGTTTGCGGTTGTTCGGTACGCAGGCCTGCCGGTGCATTTTCGAAGCGCACGGTCAGCCCGCCTTGGAGCTGCGTGCGGTTGTTGGCGGCGCTCTGCTGGATCAGCGCGCTGGAGGTTTGTGGCAACGAACCGCTTTGCAGTGTGCCGTTGCCAGCAGGCGCCGGACTGGCAGCGAAGAACGCCGGCGCCAGTTCGCCTTTGCCTTCGGCATTGGTCTGGCGTTGTGCTTCAGTGAGAGTTTCAACCTTGCCGGTGACCTTGGCGATCAGTCCGGCAAAGCCGCCGTCGAACAGCTCTTTGATCGGCGCAATAACGGTTTGCAGCTTTTGCCACAACTCGCCGAACCACTCGGTGATCGGCCCCCAACTCTCGATGATCTGATCCAGCGGTTTCCATTCGAACAGACTGTGCAGAAAGTCCACGACCGGCGCGGACAGCGCCAACACAACGCCCCAGAGCGCCGAAAAGACCTCACCGATCGGCTGCCAATACTGGGCAATCTGCTCCAGCGGTGACCACTCGAACAGACTGGTGAAAAAGCCCCTGACTCGCTGCACAGACGTTTGCAGCTCCATCCAGATCGGTTCGAAGAACCCGACAACTCCACCCCAGGCGCTGGTGAGCATTTCCATCGGGAAAAAATCGAACAGCGTGCGCAGGATATCCCGGGTGCTTTGTACGGCCGATTGCAGCGTGGTGAACATCGGTTCGAAGAACGTCACGACACCACCCCACGCATCGGTAATCATCTGCATCGGCGAGAAATCGAACAGGTTTCTGAGAAACGCCATCACCGGCACACTCAAGGCCTCGAGCAATTCCCAGATCGCCGAGAACAAACCGGTCAGCGCCCCCCAGTTTTCAATGATCATCCCCGCAGGCGACCACGAGAAAATCGACTTGAAGAAGTCGATCACTGGCGTCGTCACGGCCATCACCTTGTCCCAGACTCCGGAGAAAAATCCCGTGACCGGTTCCCACAACGCCGCCAGTGCCGCCAGCGGTCGCCAGTCAAGTACCGAGCGCAACGTCGCCATCGCACTCGCCCCGGCGTTTTTCACGCCCTCCCACATCCCGGTGAAGAACGCGCTGATCGGCGTCCAGTTGGCCACGATCAAACCGGCCGCCAAGGCAATGCCCATGGCGATCAGCATGATCGGGTTGGTCTTGAGCACCATGCTCATGACGTCCATCACCTGCGTCATACCGGTGACGGCGGTTTGCATGGCGGAGAAGGCGATTGCTCCCGCCGCCAGGCCTTCAACCAGTTTCGGGTTGTCGGCGAGCAGGCTGCCGACCTGCGTCAGCATCGGCTCCAGTCCGACCACCAAGGCCCCCACCGCCGGCACCAGTGCAGCGTCCACCGCCGCCGAAACCTTCTGCATCGACGCACTGAACACGTTCATGTTCTGCGTGGCAGCAATCGGCGCGGCGGGCAGATCGACGGTTTTCGCCGTGTCGCTGACTTCGCTCAATTTGCCCTGGAACGCTGCGGCCGATTTGATGCCGTCTACAAACGGCGTGATCACGCTGCCGCCGTTGAACAGACCACTGATGTCCAGTTTGCCGAGGCCGGTCTGCTCGAGATTGTTTTTAAAACTCTCAACCTTCATGCGCAGGGCGCCCAGTTTGGGCGAGAGTTCATCGATGCCGGTGATCAGCACCGGTTTCGGGGTTTTCTTCTCTTCGTCTGCCATCACTGCACCTGCTGCATCGCATTGATCCGTTGCGCGTGCTCCAGCGATTCGCGGAGCACATCCAGTGGCCTGGCCATCATCTGTTCGGGGTCAACCTTCCAGAACCAGGCCAGGTCATAGGCGACGGCGATCAGGTCGGTGATGGCGCCGACGCCGCACTCATGAAAAAACTCGCAACGGCCCAGCTCAGCGCATTGAGGTCAGCCAGATCGAGTTGGTTGACCGACGACGGCGGGATGCCGGCGCATACGGCGATGTATTTGGCCGCCACGTCCATGTCGAGGCTGACTTCTTCGCTCTTGTCGATCTTGTACGGCAGCGCCTTGATCGCTCGCACTTCCTGCACCGTCGGACGGCGCAGAACGAGTTCGGTCAGAGGCTCGCCGTGGGCTTCGATTGCTACTTGAAGCTTCACGGCGGCGCTCATTGCCAGGTCCCCTTGATGCCTTCGAATTTCAGTTCGATGGTGGCGTCGTCGCCCTTGGAGACTGGCTCCTCGACCAGATAGGCGCCGGCCAGCACGTAGACTTTGCCGTTGCTGAACTCGCAGGTGACCGTGATATCGGTGCCTTCGATCAGCTTCTTCAGCGGGAAGTCGGCGGTGTGCAGCGCGGTCACTTTGAACGACGGTGCGATGTCGGTTTCCTTGTAGAAACCGGGCACGACGGTTTCACGTTTGACGGCCATCAGCGGGGCTTCGCAGCCGCCATTGATGGTCAGTTGTGCGCCGTCGACCTTGACGTAGCAGGTGCCTGCAATCAGTTGACCCATGGTGTTTCTCCCTTCAAAAAAAAAGCCCACGCGAGGTGGGCTGCATGCTTAACGCCGACTGCGCGAATCAGGCCGCGTCGTCGTACTGCAGACGGAACTGGTTGAGCAGTGCGAACACGCGCAGGCCGTTGATGTAATCCGGCGGGAACAGCACGTTCACCCGGCTCGGGTCCTGCACGTCGCGCTCGACGATCAGGTGCTCGGCGAACAGTTCGGCGTTCTCCACATGACCTTCCAGCTCCAGCTTGGCGTACTGCGCGATCAGCTCGCCGCGAATGGTCGCCGGCGTGACGATAGGCTGGCCGGCACCGAAACGGGTGCCGTCGGAGGCCAGTTTGTGGCGGCCGTACTTGCTGGTGATCACACTTTGCAGACGACGCACGATGAACGCCGACTGGTGCATGGTTTCGCTGTCCAGATAGGAGTTGTCGGCCTGGCCGTAGGCGTTCTTCTGGTAGGTGGTGATCGAGCGCTGGATGCGCACGTAACCGCCTTCGTAGTAAGCAGTGGCGATGCCGTAGTTGAGCAGCGACTGACGCTCGGTCAGGGTGAAGCGCTCGCTGGCCGGCGCCGGGTCAACGCCCGGCAGGCTGCCGCTTTGCGTCGGACGGCTGGCGTCGGCGGAGATGAACACCGCCGTGCGCGCAGCCAGCGCGGCGGCCTGCACCCAGAACGGTCGCGGTACGCCCGGCTCCAGCGCCTGAATGGTCATGTGCTGATCGTTGCGCGCCTGGCCTGCGGCGACCAGCGTACCGACCGTGCCGCGTTTGGCGCTGTAGACGTGACCGAACAGTTGCTTGGCCCACGACCAGCGCCCGGTGCTGTCATCCATGACCGCTTGCCAGGTGTTGAGAGTGGCCAGATCGGACCACGGCAAGGCGATGAATTCGAAAGGCTCATCGCCCAATGCTGCGACGGCAGCGATCTGATCCGGTACACCGGCGCCGCCGGTCATGGCGGTGATTGCGCTGGTCAGACCGGCCGGAGTTTCTTCGCCGTTGCTCTTGCCCAGGCGATTGAATTGCAGGCTGATGTCGTTGCCGCTGTCGCCGGTCCATTTGGCGTTCAGGGTGACCACACCTTCAGCAGCGGCAGCGCTGACCGGCAGGTCTGCAGTGGCGTTGATTTTCTGCGCCAGTGCGGTGGCCGCTTGCGCGGCGGTGGCGCCGTTGACCACGGTTGCCTGCACACGCACGCCGCCGACGTACAGGTTGAGCATGCCCGCCTGAGTTGCGGTGCCGGTCAGGGTCAACACGCCTTTGGCGATGGCGCCTTCGGTGTTGTGCAGCGGCAGGCACCAGATCTCGCCGATCGGGTCGGCCTTGCGGAAGGTCTCGTACATCGAGGCGAGCATCGAGCCTTGGCCGCCGATGCTTTTCGCCAGCGCCACGCTGGAAACCAGCACCAGCTTGCCGACTTCAGTCGGGGCAATATTGTCGTTGACCTGGGCGACGATCAAACGGCGCATGGCCGAAGTCGCGCTGTTGGCGGCCGAGTTGTCCATTTCGGCATAGAACAGCGGCACACGAATGTCCGCCGGGATGTTGCTGAATCCGATCGCCATTATTTGGCTCCCTGTGGTTTAGCCGCTTTTGCGGTTTTGAGTGTGATATCGCCGTCGGCCAGACGCCGGCGCCACCAGGCGCTGTCCAGCACGTCACGGCCGGCAGCCGGCAACAGGTCGCCCGCCTCCGGGTCAGGTACGACACGGCCGGCGGCCGGCACTACGGTGATGCGGTTGCTCATGGGGTTACGTCTCCAGAGAAAGTCATTTCCACCCGGCCATCCGGGCCCGGGCGTTGCAGGTTGGGGTCGGCCGGATCGATCGCATCGACCCGCACCGTCATCCCGGTAAAGGACGACAAAGCGTCCAGTTCGCGCTCGTGCCAACTCTCCGCAGGCTGACTTGGCAGATTGCGGCCGAGCTGGAACTCGGCATAAAAACGCAGCCGATAGAACACGCGGCTGCTGTTGATCGACGCGAGTTCACCGCCGTCGTAGACGATGGCGCTGTAGTCGGCATCGGGCTTGAACCCCACCAGCGCGCGCCACAGTTCGGCGCGCAGGTCGTGCAACCGATCCAGCGCTTTTGTCGCGTCGGTAGCGTCAAGTACGAGGACGATTTCAAAGCGCTCGCGGATTGGTTGGGTGGTGAGGTTTTGTGCGGTGCTGGCGCTGGCCTGGTCGGCCAGCGTTGTGAGACTGGCGTAAGGAGTTTTCAGTGAGGCATCGATTTGCAGTGCAGCGATGTCAATCCCCACTCCGATTCGATTGCCCAGCGTCGGGCACTGAGCACGCAGTTGCGTGACCAGAGGGGTCATTTTCATGAGGAAGTACCGAGTAGAGGCTGCCGCAGGTCATATCCCACAACAACCCGGATTAACGATAGGCAAAAGCACTGGTGCGCCGTTCAAGGACCCGGCTTAGAACCACCTGCCGATGGCAAAGCAGTCAAAAGCGACCACGGACAAGTCGGTCTCAATGAACTGCCCGAGACTGAAAACACAGATGCTGGCAAAACTAGAGGTTCTGCTGTAAGCACCTACGCTGGTCACTTGTTTCGCCACACCCAAGACACCCACCAGATTTGCGGTGACGAATCCCGGTGCAACAAAGGTCATTGGATAAGTCCAGTTGAAGCCCATGTTGGATGGGTTGTTGAACGCGATGCCACCTCGGCCGTAGAGCGTGCAAATCAGCGTGCCGTCGGCAAATTTGATGTACTCACCATTGGCATTGGCGCCACGTTCGATGATTGCTCCGGTTGCAATGCCTTTGTCCTGGCTGACCGTGCCAACCAACGCGGCGACAGCAGCGCTTCCCAGACCAAGGCCCGCTCGGGCGGCGGCCGGAGTGCTTCCGCCTGTCCCACCTCTCGCTACCGGTACCACAGCGTCCGACGCAACGGCGCCAAGCCCAAGCGCCTGGCGAGCCGACGCGGCATCCGCCGCACCGGTGCCGCCACGCATGATCGGCACGATTGCGTCGGTTGCCACTGCGCCCAATCCAAGGCCCAGGCGAGCGGTAACAGGATCAGTCCCCCCGGTTCCGCCATTTCGCACGGGCAGGACATCGAAGCCACTGACGGCACCCAGTGCTGCCAGCTTCGGGCCGTACTGAACATTCAGGTTGTTGAATGCATCAGCCAGTGCTTTGGGATACCCCTGCACCGGCATGATCGAATAGGACGCTCCGTTTGCCGTTGCGCCTTGGTAAGCCGGCGTGATCGACAACAGGTCCGGACTGGCGATATTGCTGACTTCGTATTGTCGCCCATCAGGTCCGACGAAGGCATCGCCCACTCGAACGTTGGTGACGAAATCAACGTTGACGCCGGTGACCGCAGGCGAATTGTTGCTGACATTGACCGTACCTGTTCTAAGCCATGGCATGGTGCAGTCCTTTTTTAAGCGGAAAAAAACCGCACTCGGCGGCATGGGGTGTTCAAGACGATCTCGATCAGGTACCTGTCAGAAAGCCAGTCACCCCGGCGGCAGGACCGGGTCAACCACAATCACTGGAACATCGGGCTGAACAGGCCACTCTGGCGCAACGGGCCATGCCGGTTGTGTGCTCACTTTGCCCAAACTGAACTTGTAGGCTTTCCATTGTTTCAGGTTGGCAAGCAGTGCTTGCTGTTCCGCCTTATCTTCAGTCGTCGCCTCCCCCAGATCGATGCCGTAACCGAGGGTTTCGATACGGTCCTGAATGCGCACGACCTGCACTGCGGCCGCTTCGTTTCTGGTCTTGAGCAGTGCTTGAGCTTCGGTCAATCGTGCTGCGGCAGCCGCTGCCTCTTTCATGGCTTTGGTGATCAATTGCGACCAGTCGATGTTCATACTTCAACCTCCGCTTGCGACAACGGCTGTGGCAATGCCACGTCACCGTCAGGAATATCGATCAGGTCGGCAGGAAACGCTTGCGCCTGACTGTAATCGGCCGGAATCGGCAGCAACAGGTGAAGGGTCAAATGGCCGTTCTCGTGGAAAACGTCACCCACGAACCATTCAGAGTCGATTGCTGCTCGCGGTAGCGTGTCGCCGTCGGACAACCGCGAAAAATCGAACGTATCGCCGTTCACCGTGATCAGCGCACCCGACTTGTGCAGCGTCAGAGCATCCTCTCTGCGTTGCGGAGACAGAACAATGTTCATCAATACCACCTGCCTATTGCGATCAAATTAATTTGCGCAGCCGAGGCTACGTTCGTTGTTGCGATAGCGCGCCAGGCGCCCCAGTTGGCGATCGTCGGAGGGATCCAGGCGCTGGCCATTACACAGTCGGCGTAGACCTTGCCAATCGCTGCCGACGTCACAGTGGGAATCGATGCAAAGGCTGATGGATAGGCACCCGGGGCATAAGCATCACTGCCGAACAATGCACCCACGGCATAGGTACCCGTCGAGTTGGTGGCAATCACCTTCCAGCAGACAAGTGTGCCATCCGCGAATTTGGTGTACTCACCATTGGCATTGGCCCCTCGCTCGATAATGGCGCCGGTAGGCACACCGGCCCCCGAGACGACGCCGAGGATGTTGTTCTGCCGGTAAATCATTCGCCATGCGCCGAAGGCGCCGGTACCGTACTGATCACGCTCCCAACTGCGCTTGGTGCCGCCGGCAGCAATGCCGTCGACTTCGTGCCAGACCTGATGCACCGGTTGACCAACGATCTTGATGGTGTCCATCAGGCCGTAACTTGCATTGGGCGGCTTCCCCCCGGTGCTGGTGTTAATGACAAAACATCGGCCTGCCGGAACAGCCGCCACGTCATCGATATTTCCAGCGTATACCGGGGCGTCACCGCCGATTCCAAATGCTCCGACCTGCATGACGCGCCCGGCAGTGGCATCGCTGGGAGTGGCTTGAAGGGTGGCTGAGGCGGCACTGCCCAGTTCCAGAGCAGCGCGAGCAGCGGCGGGCGTTGTGCTACTGGTTCCCCCTCTGGAAACTGGCAGTACATCGAAGTTGGCGGTTGCGCCAAGCCCCGCAAGCTTCGCTCCATACTGATTGACGATGGTGCGCAATTGATCCGCAGAATCCTTGACGTAGCCTTGCATGGGCGCCAGCGCATACGGCCCGCTCGCGGAACTGCCACGGTATTCCGGTGCAATGGATAGCGCCGTGTCGCTGGCGATATTAATGACTTCGTACCACTCCCCATCGGGGCCTCGAAAAGCATCACCTACACGGCCGTTGGCAATGAACGCAGTGCCGCTACCGGTGACGGTGGTTGAATTCTGGACGACAGTGACTGTTCCAGTTTTATACCAGGGCATATGTACTCCAGGAATGTTAGAAAATTGCAGAACGCGGCAACGACCGGACAAAAGACATACGTTGTCCGCCTGTCCAGCGGGGACGGCTATTCTTTGATGATCGGAATAGCCGGCATCGAATAGTAGATAGCTTGGGGAATCCCCGGATAATTCGTAGTGAAGCCGGTACGTGAATCGAGCATCAATCTGGGTTCGCCATTGGCAGCGAACCCCCATCGAATATAAGTGATCGCGTTGACTGTCACGCCATTGACTGCCACTTGCCCCAGCTCGACATCAAGCGCCATCCCGACAGCCAGATAGGTATTCGAGCGGGTGATCCATGAAGCGGGACGATAGATATCCATACGTGCAGCACCCGCGATCGGCTGTCCGGAGACCAGTATCCAATCCTGGGGAGTGCCACCCAACTCTCGTTCAAAGACCGGAGGGCGAAGCAGGGAATCAAACACAACTTCCCCGCGTTCATTACGCACGCGCATTCCGTAACCGCTGACGGAACGAAGGTTATAGGCATAAACACGTATGGCAATGTTCTGGGTTGTATGTCCGCCGTTACCGATAAAGGCCAGCACCGCTCCAGTCCAATTTCCCGGCCCTCCCTGATACTGGACGCTGTCATAGAACAGCGCAGGATTGTCCCATGCCCTGACGGCCAAAATGGGCGGTGCTGCCGAGGTCACCGGATATGGAAAGGCCAACTGATACAAGGCACTCGTACTTACCACTATGTCTTGCTCCAGCAAAATTCCAAGATTATGGAACTTGCTGTCGATAACGGTCGCGCCGCCAGCATTACGCACAAGCAATCCAAAATTACTCATGATTTCGCTACCACATAGAGCGTTCCGGCGGTGTGGTAAGCAGTGTTCCACCAGCCGTAGAATCCCCACTCGACATAACCATCGCGCATGAATGCCCACACCGGACGCTTATTGACCTCATTGCCGACCACATAGGCAGTTGCATTGTTTGAGTTGAAACCAGGCAAAGCAAAAGTTCCAGAATCGGCAAACTTTACGGGCATCGAATGAATGACTCTCAGTGCCCGATCAGTTACATCAATGGACATTCTTCCCTGCGCGTCGAACGTTCTGAATCCGAATGTCATGTTGATAGCATCCCCATTTCAACCCGCACCGTGCCGGCCTGATCCACCACCGTCCATCGTCCACCTTTGTCCAGCGTCCAAATGGGCGTGCCATTGTTGGCCAATGCCGTGGACTGGATGACGTTACCAATTTTTGCGTTGGTGATCGTGCCGTCCTGGATGAAAGCCGAATTGATGAAGGTCTGATTACCAGCGACCGTAAACGGTGACGTCGGTGTTCCTTTGGCCAGGTTCAACAACATGAAGGTGTCCGCACGCACGACGAACTGCGATGAAACACCGGATGGATCAACCTGAAGACCTAGGCCGAACGACGCTGCATATTTCTGACCGCCTGCGGTCGTGTCCATTTTCACCGACCACAAAGTCGACAACTTACCGCTGGTATCCGCCAGCGCAGTTGCCGTCTCTCTCACGGTCGCACTGTTTTGCCCGACCTGTGCGGTCAACTGGTCGATTTTCGAGGCTGTCGCAGTGTTAGTGGTTGTCACTGCTTTCTCGAGCGAAGTAACAATTGCCGTGTTCAGATCAGTGGTGACCTCAACAGTTGAAAGACGTTGCGCCGTCGCCTCATTCTGAGAAGCCCTGACGCTGCTTTCCACGGCGATCGCCGCCGTACTGGTCCAACCCTTGAGCGCATCTGCCAGCTCGCCTTCACCGTTGTCGTCCCGAGACGCTGCGCGCAGCGCCTGAAATGCCGCGGCCTGAGCCGTTACCGCGCCGTCGATCTTGCTGATATCAGCGGTGTTGGTTCCGACCTGCTGAACCAGACCGGTAGCGGTCTCGACTGTTTGCCCGACATCGACCCAATACTCGGCGTTTGGCGGTGGCGAATCGACGGGGACGGGTGCCTTGGCTTGATACAACCGATCGGCCTGACGCACGACGGCGTATTTCGCATAGGTCCTCGTTGGGTCATAGCTTTCGTCCAGGGCATCGATCTGGTTCTGCAGTCCGGGGATTTTTTCGATGTCACTGAGCAGGTCTTTACCCAGTTCGGTCTGCGAGATTTTCCCGGCGAGCATGTCGAGAATCGGTCCTGCCTCGGAACTGGCTTGCCCCAGCACGCCGTTGCCAGTCGGATACCAGGGCCCGATATTGCCAGTGCGATCGACCAACCGTGCCCAGAAAAAAAACGACGTGCCGGCCAGCAGGCTCTGCATTGTGTAATCACTTTGCGGATAAGCCAGGTCGGCCAGCTTGGTAGCGGCTTCAAGGTTTGCCGTTGGCCCGTACCAGATTTCGGTTCGCTGCGTGTCTTCAGCGCCTGCGGGGAACTCCCACTTCAGGCCGATACCGAACAGCAAGCTGTCAGCCTTGAGGAAAGTCACTGAAGGCGGTGGCGTGGTTTTCCCGGACAGTTGCGTTTCCACCGAAGTCGCATAGATCGAGCCGATGTCCAGCGCGTTGATCGCCCGAACCTTAGCCACGTAACGCCCGGCATAAATACCACGCACCTCCATCGACGCCCCGCCGGTGCGGCCTGCAAACACCCATTCGCTGTCGTTCTTGCGCCAGTAAACTTCATATGCAATGGCGTTGGCCGGGCGCGCCCACTCGATGGTCATCACACCGACTGCACTGCCTTGATCGACGAAGTGGTTATTACTGATCGTGACTGAAGTCGGCGGCGTCTGAACGCCTGGCGGTATGACCGTGACAGGGGGACGCTCGATACGGGAGCCATTGTCGATCGCGCCGAACTTGCTCGGCACATGTTTGACGGCGCTGATGCTGTACTTGATTTCAGTGTCGGTGAAGTCTTCAGCAATCGACAACACGCGAAATTGCTGTGCAGCCAGAGAAGCGGAATCAATGGCCCACATCGACTGCGCCGGCGGCAACTCGCTCAACGGCTGAGTCAGGACCACACGCTGCGCCTCGTCACTGATACTCACTGCCTTGATCACGCGTGAAACGGCTTTGCCGGTCGGCATGACCAGGGTGAGTGTATCGCCAGCTTCGGCGGTCACGTGGGCATCTAGGGTCAACGTATCGAGTGTTGCATTACGCAGGCGGCCACCAATCCGTCGGCCGGCACGGTCGTTGTCAGCCACACGGATAATTTGCCCCGGACGCGCCAGCGTTCCGTCCAGCCCCACCGAGAAAGTGACACTTTCAGTTTCCAGGCGATTGGTCAGCAGTGCCCACTTGCCAATGCGTTGGGCCTGGGCCTGAGACGTGCAACCGGTAGCAGTGATCTCCGTCTGCTGTACACCATAGCGGGCGATACCGTCAGCATCATCGACGTACTGAACCTTCTGCCGGTAGAAGTCCGTCGGATCATTCCAACTGACCAGCGCCACGGTAAAACGGGTCTTTTTCGCCGACCCGCCATACACGAACTTGCCGTCAATGACGTTGCCGTTGGAGTAGGTGTACACCGGATCTTCCGGCATGTCGGCCACCGCCATGACCGAGCCCGCCCCCCAATACGACATGCCACGAAAAGTGGTAGCCAGATCCTGCAAAACCTTCAGTGCATCCGCGCGCATCGACAAATACAGGTTGCAGGTGAAGCGCGGTTCAGTCCCGCCCTTGCCGTCGGAGACAGGCTGGTCGCAATACTGACCGATGCGGTACAGCTCCCATTTATCGACCTGACCGGCATTGAGCAAATGGCCCAGGCCATAACGCGGATGCAGCAGCAGATCGTAGTAAATCCACGCCGGGTTGTCGGTCCAGGCCGATTTGAACGTGCCGTCCCAAATACCGCTGTACGTACGGCTCTGCGGGTCGTAGTTGCTCGGCACTCGAATGATCCGCCCCAGCAATTCGAACGAACGCGACGGAATCGACTGGAACTGGGAGGCATCGAATTGCAAACCAATAATGGCGGATCCGGGATAACGCAGTTTTGCGTCGATCACCTCGGTGCTCGATTCGATACTGGTGGTGTCGGCGATCGCCCCGCTGGTGGAATTGGGCGTCAGCCGACGCACGCGTACAGTCCAGCCGCTTTTGGCGGGCGGCAAATCGATACGGTGCGAACGTTCATATTTGGATGTGGTTTTGCCGCTGAACGCGGACGCCAGCACCTCGACGAATGGGCCGCCGTCGGTGGCCAGATCGATCGCGTATTTGATCGTGTAACCGTTGGTGTCGCCGTTACTGGTATTGGTCTGCGCCAAACGCGAAACTGCCAGGCGAATCCGCACAGCCGACAGTTGCAGATTGTTAAACGCTTTGGTCCATGGTTGGTCGCTGCGTAGTTCAATCGCCGCGACCGACTCATTTTCCACAGCGGGGAATCCGGGGATGTGCGCCTGATCCTGACTGCCGGTGCGAACGTCAAGCGTCACACCATTGAAGTTCAGGCTGCCGTCGTCATTAGCCAGTGGTGTTTCATCCAGAAACACCGAGCGAGTATCGTCTTTCAGACCGACGATTTCGCCTTCGCTGACGAGATCGAGGATACGAGCGTAAGCCGTGCTTTGCAGGCTGTCTGGCGCCTCCACGGAGGGCCGCGGCTTGGCGCCGCCACCTTTGCTGCCAGCGAGAATGAGGTCAGTCATGGCTTTCCTTCAGGCGAAATAAAACCCGCGCAGGGCGGGTTGGATGAACGTCGATAAAAGATCGAACGCTAGAGTTGATCTTGGGCGTAGATCCCGGCGCTGATAACGGAGCTGCCGACAATGGCTTGCCCGTAAAGCAGACCGACTGGGTTGCCTTGAGCGCTGGTATTGACCGGGCCGTTGAAGCTGTAACTGGCACGGTTGGCAGGGCTGTCCTGGGCGCCGAGGCCTTTGGCCTGGGGAGACAGCATTTGCATGACACCGCCAATCACCATCGAAATGCCCACAGATCCCACAGCCCCCCAAACACCGCCAGCAGCGAAACCTGCAGTGCCTCCGGTCATGAGCGTCGCTGCGATCAATACGACTCCGATAACAGTCTGCAATACCCCTGCTCGCTTACTACCGATCACCATCGGTGCAATACGAATATCCGCGCTGCCACTCGGAGCCTTGAGCCGATCCGGACCGATGTTGTCGCGTCCCAGGAATACCGAGTAAGTCAGTCCCCGGTCCTTGGATTCCATCAGGAACCGTTCGAACCCAGGGATCAATATGCACAAGGCATGGATAGCTTCGGCCGCATTGCTGACAGCCAGACGGTGCACGCGGCCAAAACTGGCCCCAAGGGTGCCGTAGAGGCGAATGGTTCTGAGTTTTTGCTGATGCATTCACGACTCCAGGAGATAACCTCCAAGTAGGTTTCAATCATTGATTGGTGAGGGTGACGGCTTGAGTCAAAATCTTTGATCGATGCCGCCAGCAACTCACCGTCACCTCTCCCCAATACCCGCCATAGGTATCGCGCCTGCTGTCTCGACCATACAGGTGATGCAGGATTGAACCCGGCGCAGGGAAGTGTCCTGGCTCGGTCTTGAGTACTCCGTCTTCGAGATAAACAGCGGCATGGTTGGGCACGGGCGAGCGAATCTGCATCAACACGACATCGCCCTGTTGCAATTGGCTGACCGGTACAAAACCGGCGGAGGGCAGGTTCTCCAGATAGAGGTTTGCCCCTTTGTCCCACCAACCGTCTTCGCGCTGATAGTTACCCAGTTCGATACCCATTTCCCACCGGTAATAGTCCAGGATGATGCTCAGACAATCATGCACACCATGAGCAAATGCGCGCCCAATCAAGGGGGCCTGATAGCCGGTGGGCGTGATGGTGACCAATTCACCTGCATAAACCTGCCCCTCGTCACCCTTGCGGACTTCGAGGATGTGCCAAGGCAATCCCGACGCCTCACAGGAGACACGGTCGGCTTCACTGGCAGTCGCCGGATAATCCGGATGGCTGTGAACGACGGCGAGAATCTCACCGCACTCCTCAGCCGCCGCATAGTCTTGAGGCGCCAGACGAAAGTGCTCGCTTGGGGTAGTGGCGACATTGCGACATGGCACGTAACGTGTTTTACGCCCATCACGAATCAGCAAGCCGCAGCACTCGCTGGGATACTGTGCAATAGCGTGACGGGAAATCGCCTTGAGGATGGCCTTGTTCATATTCAGCTCCTGACCAGGCCTGCAGCCGGGAATGAGCCGTACGGAAGTGGATTGTTTTCACCAAAACGCAGCTTGCAACTGCTTAGGCGCCCGCCACATTTGTCCTTGACGGCGTCGCTGACAATTACGTCATTGGCGTCCGCTACCGGGCCACCGTTATAGCCGCAGTACGGACCGCGATAACCGCCGCAACTGAGCCACCAGCAGACATTGGCAACGATTTGCCGACGCGGCAGTTGTACGCCGTTGAAGTCCAGCGCACTGGCGAGTTCGAACTTCACCACTTCGTTGTCTTCACTGACTTTGCGTTCGATGTACCAGACATCTGGCGGCAGTTCTTCTTCGGGATCGGCTTCAGGCTGACCATCGAGATACTTGCCCAACGTGCGATGACGGATCAGCCGCGCCCCGACCAGATCATCGAAATACAACACCAGAGCAGTGATGAAACCACCGACGTTACCGACCGAAAGCGATGGTGTCGGCTGTGTGCCCTGCCCGGTCATTTCAAAGCCTTCGGCCTGAATGGGCCAGGGTGAATACTCCAGGCCTTGCCAGAAAATCGAGGCTTGCTGTGGATAACCGTGGAAGCGATATAACTCGGCTCCGAGGCTGGTGGCATCGAGCTCAAACAGCTCGACCCAGGCACCCGGTTCCAGCGCCTGGACATCTGCAGTAATGGACATTTAAATCTCCGGGCAAAGAAAACCCCGCGCAAGGCAGGGTGGTTTTGGCGTCAGGCGTATCCCGATTTACGGGTGAAATGCCTGCTCGAAGGTGGCTACCAAGGTATAGAGACCTGCTCCCATCGGAGTCGGTTGATAACCTTTGCAGCGATAGAGGGCCGGCCCGCTCAACGGTGCCGTCCAGTAAAAAGGCGCGGCTCCGGCGTGACGATCAAGAAACTGCACAATGGATTTGATCCGCACCTCGTCACCGACGAAGGTCAGCGGCCAGGATTGTGTTTTGTTGTTGATGCCGTCTTCGGCCACTTGTTGGTAGCCATCGCCAAATTTCGCCGACTTGAGGCGAAACTCGACATTGCCGACAGGCTCTACTTTTGGAAGCCAGCTGAACGTTTCCGTGCTCATGTTTTCTCCGGGCGTGAGTGGTTGCAGCCGCTGATCTTCAGCGGCCGTTGATGGCGGACCAGATCTGCCCACCCGGTTTAAGGTCACGAGCAATCTGTTCGGCGGCACCCAGTTTGGCGGCACCGGCGTAGGCCTTGGCGACAGTTTGCGAGTTCATGTCGCCTGCTACGCTCCCCCCCGAACTGTCGCCCACATTGATTGTTTGCTGGATGACTACCTGATGGTTGCTGTGACCGCCCAATGCGCCACCCTGCACCTGCACGCCGAGGGAGCCATCGGAACCTCGACTGAGCGGCATGATGGCTTCTGCTCCGGCTTCGCCGAACATGGCCATCGGCGCCAGGATCGGCCCCGTGGCAACGCCGTTTGTAAAGGCCCCCCCCTTGGCGAATCCGGTGTATCTGAAATCCGACCCAATCGATAAAGCCGGGTTGAAGATGGTGGTGTCCGCCCCTACTCTGGCGGTCGTCACCCCAGGTGCGCTACCACCACCAAACAGCGACGTCGCCGCCGTTCCGACCAGACCGAACAACGAACTCAGACCTTTGGACATCGCTGTTTGAGCGGCCAGCTTGGCCATGTCTCCAAGCACCGATTTGGCAAAATCGGAAAACGAAAACTTGCCTGTCAGCGCAAATGTCGACACCGCATCGCCCATGGTGTTGAACGCGTTGGTAAACACTGCCTTGGATTTGGCTGCAACATTGTTGGAGCTGGTCAGGTAATCATCCCAGGCCGAGGTGGCCCCGTTGATCCAATTGCCCTGCGCCTCGGTCATCGACTCATAGTTGCTTTGAACCTGAAGAGTCATTGAGTCGTGCTCGGACTTCAGCGCCGACAGTCGACTGCCGTAGTCGGCGCTGTCTTGAGGCGCAACACCTCCAGACACAGGAGTGTCCAGTGCTTTTCGCGAGACTGCATATTTCTGGTCGATTTCATTCAGCGCTTTCGCACGATCACTTTGTCGTGAGCCCATTCCAACGAGGGCGGCAGCCAGCGAGCCATCGCGCCGCAGCTTGTCGAAGTCGTTTGAATAGTTGACTTGCTGACTGACTTGCTCCTGAACGTCGACGTAAGTAGCGATGTTCGCTTGCGCAATCGAACTGGCCGACGCATGCAGCGTCACGCCGATTTTCTTTGCGGCATCCTCGATCTGCTTTTGCATCTGACGCAGCTTTTGTTCCGTGATACGTGACGCCTGAGTCCAGGCTTGTTCAAGGCCGTCGAGGTTCGGCGTCAAACCTGCAGAGGAAGTAACTGCCATGTGCGTTTCTCCGGGCTATGAAAAAACCCGCCGAAACGGGTCATATGAATTTCTGGTTATTGCCACTCCTGAATTGCGCGTTCCAGAGAAAGCCCCTGACGCTGCTCATGAGGCATAAAGTCCAGCATTTCCGCCAGACCGCCGCCCAGACGGTGGGTCTGTAGCGCAACCATTGCGCTACTCGCCTCCAACCGCCTACCGGTATGAAGCGATCCATATCTATCGATGTATCGACCCCATGCCAACGCTTCCTGGTAGGTCATGCGTTCCTTGGCTTCGGCAATCGTGCGGCCGCCGACTCCGTTCAGCACCAATTCGTGCCAGAACTCATCGGCGGCAGTCAGTTTTTTGCTGCGCTACCACCAGTGCCATTCACCTCATTAACCGCGTTGAGCAACAGAAACCCTAACGAAGGTTCGAGGTTGTAGGCATCATCGTAGGAAAGTGCTTCCACGCCTTCGGCTCCCAACGATACCGATGCCGCAATGTAACTTGCATTCCGGCTCTGTTCGTTTTCACCCTGGGCGAACAGTCGCTCAATGACGCCGAACGACTGCCGGCGAATGTGCAAAGTGAAGGTTTCAGTTACCTCCTTGCCCGATTGACCATCGAGATGAGTCCAGCTCACTTCTTTTTTGATCGGCTGACCGTCAACGATGCCGCCCTTGGCTTTCAGTTGTTTGAGGTTCATGGCTAATCTCAGGCTTTCTTGATCCAGGCGGACCCACCGGCACGCTGGATAGTGACGGTAGTAGTGACGACGGCATTAAGAGCAAAGTTGAATGGGAAGTCCGACACATAACCGTCGAAAGTGAACCAGGTACGAGTCATCGGCAATTCAAAGTCATCGCCCCTGCTGTTTACCGCTGGCACAACATCTTTGCCGTCAGACCAGCCCACGACCCATTTGATGCCAGTGTCGCCGTTGGCCTCGGAAAGTTGATGCAGGCGAATGTGACTGGCGTTAGTCGGATCCGCGTTGAGGCCCAGGCTCGCGGTGCCTGGTGTACGCAGCCCTTTCTTATAGGTGCGCTCTTCGGCATTGAGACTGGTGTCTTCAATCTGCTCCGCCGGAGCGCCGCCCGGATCGAAGGATGTAGCGTGCTCGATCTCCAATACAGTGTATGGACCGGTACCAGTGACAGGCGGTACCAGGGCGAAAATTTGAGTACCTTGGGTAAGAATCGACATCTAGCGTTCTCCAATGAACAAAAAACCCGCAAATGCGGGGTGGGGGTGAGGCTCGGTTGATGCTGCCTCGACGTTTTGCAGCAGACGAGTCAGGGTGCAGGCGTACCGTCCAGGTAAGGCGGTGCGTCCGGATCCGGCTCCCGACTCTTGATAAGGTCTACCAAGGCCTGGTTACTCTGCGCCAGCATGCGGATGGAAGCATTCAATGCCGCCTGGCTGTCAGCCTGCACTTGCAGTGCTGCGATCAATCTGTTGATCGCAGCCAGATCTTCGTCATTCATGGTCAGTTTCTCTCTTCGCAAGGGTCATTGATCAGTCGGGGGAGTCGCGCGGCGGCACTTCGCAGACGCCGATACGCTTGGCCGCCCAGCGTTCGTAAAGGCCTATGGCGACATCAGCGCCGGCCATCGCCGTCAGGCAGCCAAACGCGCCAGCGGCCCAGATCGACATGCCGGCGGCATACAGCAGCATGATTGCCGACACGCCGCAGATCATGCAGGCGCCGGAACGCAGAGCCAGACGCCGCACCAGCGACCAGCCGCGGGCGCCCTCCTTGTCGGCGCGCCACATTTCGCCGGACACCCCGCCGACGACAGCGAGGAGGATGACCAGCCAGATCGGCATGTCCGCCAACGCTTGTTGCTCGTTTGTCATGTCACGCCTCCGTGGGTGATTGATGAGTGATGGGTTGGTTCAAACGGTTTCTCTTGAGGCAGGCATTCCAAAAAGCCCGGCGCTTGTACACCGGGCTTTTCAGTAATGCGCTCCTTCGCCTTCCTTCCAATCCTGTGTTCGAGAAGGAAGCTGACTTTTCGGCGCTACTGGCGCGGTACGAGTCCATTCAGATTGTTTTTCCGACCGCGGTCCCTGCCCGCCGGATAACTGCTTCTGGTGCTTTACGCTGCACACCCGGGTCAGTTGCCAACCCTCTGAACCGTTGAGGCCGGTTCATCGCTGCCTGTTCTTGTGGAACTAAAGAGCTTGTCTTGCCAGCCGCTTTGTCGAGCGGCTTGGTGGCAAGAATATGCATGGATGCATATACAGTCAATGCGCAAATGCATTTATTTATGCATTAAATTTGCGCGTATGCATGAAACCCAAGCGGGCCAAGGGGTGGGGAGATTTGTGCAGGCGAAAAAAAACCTGCCGAGGGGCAGGTTTCAGTTGGATGAACGAGAGTTAGCGGGCGTACATGCCCCACCAGAAGACGTGACCGAGGATGACGATCTGCTCTTCCTGGATTTCCTGGAAGCTATAGTCCTCGTCCGGATGCTCGTCGCGATTGAAGCTGCGCAGACGGATGCCGGTGGGCAGGCGATAGAGTTGTTTCACACGCAGCTGACCGTTGTGATTGATCGCATACAGATCGCCATCGATGATGTCGCCGATGCCGCACTTGCCGGCGTTGACGCCGACGGTGGCGCC
Source organism: Pseudomonas sp. Sample_20 (assembly GCF_004307585.1). NCBI lineage: Bacteria > Pseudomonadati > Pseudomonadota > Gammaproteobacteria > Pseudomonadales > Pseudomonadaceae > Pseudomonas > Pseudomonas sp. Sample_20. Next base: position 50,031 of record NZ_RCOA01000140.1, read on the forward strand.
ATCGCGAAGAACCGGTAACATGCTGTTGCCGCGTACGGTCACACACTTGGCCTGGTCGAACTGCACGCCGTTGTGGCGCAGGCTGCGCTTGCCGAAGCGCAGGCTGGAGCGCTCGCTCTCTTCGATGACGAATCTTCCTGATCCAGCAGCCAATTCAACCTCACGTAGAAAGGGCACCGACACCTCGTCGTCATCGACGGGCGTGTCGTCGTCCCACAGGCTTATGTCCTTGAGTTCCGCATGCACGTCAGCGCGAGTGCCGCCGGTCGTTGGCGCGACGTCCGCGCGCCCGCGCAACTGATCTGTGCTGACGTTGAAATACTCGGCGATCTTCGAAATGTGTTTATCCGAAGGATCGACAATCTTCCCGCTGAGAATCCGCGAGAGCGTTGATTGAGGCACGCCGGTGCGACGGTGGAGCTCCGTGGGGGAGATCCCGTGCTGGTCGAGCAGTGCTCTTAAGACGGAGGAAACGTTGCGTTTTTGCATAACGCGCATAGTGCTTGAAGTTTTTACGGAAGACAAATGCTGATTTGCATATTTCATACAACCCGCATTCTGATACCAACTGCAGCTCGCTTCAGGCATCGAAGCATCGGATACGGTAAAACCACCACAAACCCAGGTCAGCCCCATCAGGGAACTTACGGTATGCAAAGTAATCTCTGAATACCGAACGCCCCTACTGAAACCACAAAAACTTACATTCGTGCATTTGCTAACGCTGGGCACGCAAGAAGTTCGTCGCCCCCAACACGGCTATTTTGCCTTTGGTTTCAGGCGCTCAAGAACGTTTACCGCATCTTTACTGCCGTTTAGCGCAGCCTTCTGATACCAGGCGCTGGCTTCGACCTTGTTTTCAACAACCCCGACCCCGGTATCATAGGCTCGCGCCAGCCAATACTGAGCTTCAGCGTTATTTGCAGCGGCTGCTTTCATATACCAGTTCACTCCTTCGCCAGGATTCTTGGCGACACCTTGCCCTTCACTGTACATTCGCCCCAGAACAAGTTGAGCCGAAACATCACCATCGACGGCCCGCCTCAATATATGCCCGACACTTTCAGGCATATACTTGGTGCCCATCAGAACACTCGAGGGCTGAGATTGATTGCTTCTCTGGTATGCGACATCGACAGATTGCTCAAAGACAATCCGAATTCGCTTGAAGGATTCAATATATTGACCCGATAACTGGGTAAACAAAAGCAGGCCCCCGGTACTTGGAAGAACCCGGCGAGCGTGCAGCTCATGCACTTGCCCCTGCATATCCTCCACCAGCGCTCTGCCACGTATGTCACTATCGGAATCGGAGGCAGGCTTAATAAACAAAGCGATCGACACTAGGTTTCGGCTCTGAACAGACGCAGATACCGGCACCTCCAAGAGGTAACCCTCATCGCTCTTTTTAATTTGTTTTAATATGTAATCCTGCTCTGCCAAGGGCGTTAACCGTTCACAGTTTCTCCCGTACAGCCATGGAAAAGGATCAATAGGAACGCACAAGGGCGTGACACCTTGGTCAATAGCTCCCGAAAACTCCTTCCAATAGGAGTTTCCAAGACCCGGAGCAACCCACTGACGACTGATCTTGGTGCCATAGGAAGCCCAGCCAGTGCCAATAAACCAAAGAGAGAAAATAACCACGGCGGCCAAGCGTCCGAAGCGAAACCTGGCGGTAGCCGAAGTCAAAATGGCCGCACATGCAGCGACAACAAATACAAACCCAATGTAAGCAGTCAGTACATACCTGGAAATTCTGAAATCTGCCACAACTGGCTGAAAGGAATCGGTCCAGACGAGACTAAACGCCAAACAATTCAAAAGCGCCGTGAACGCTACCAGGCCGACCCCGACCAACAATAGAGGACGGGCTTTATTTACCTTTGCATACGCCAATCCGAGGATTGCCAACACCAAGGAACCGACCACTGCAAATGTGCCAAAAGCGGCCTGAAAGTCAGGACCCAGTAAAAAACGTCCAAACAAAGTTACGGTATAAACGAGTGCCAGGTAGCCTTTGTAGAACAAAGAACTATCACTGTGTTGCAGCGGCGTCCACCCTGTATTCGCACTTACGACCATCCGTGCTATTTGCAACAGGCAAGCCAGTACAGAAACGACAGCAATTGCCCTTATGCGTCCTGGCCTCAAGAGTGCTGCAAAGACCAACACTGGGAGAATCGTCATTACCGCTGGTTTCGAGACGAATAGAAAGGGTACTAACCAGGCCCAAAGCGGCAGGTCATTTTTTCGATCGTTCAATGCAAGAGCGATTACAGCGCCAATGAAGAAAACCGAAAAATAAGTAAAATTGATAAACGTACGGCTTTCAAAGTCGGCAACCATCAAAATAGCTATAACAACTAGGAATCGCAACCCGTCGCTTTCGATAACAGCTCGAAACCGCTCGATCAAAAAAGAGCAGATTAACAGAGATATAAGTACAACAGACATCCAGTTATAATAATACGGCACGGACACTGCCGGCATTGAAAACAACGCACCTATATAAGCGACAATACGTTGCGGAAAAGGTACATACCCCGCGTCCACAGCGAAAAAATTCTGATAAAGCGATGTAGCATTCGCATTATCAAAATAGTTAGGCCCCATTTCCGCCCACATTGCACCACCCAACAACCAACCAGGTTGCAGGACCAGTAAATAAACCACATGAAACAAAACTGCCGCCCAAAAAAATATAGCACCTCTTCCGAGGGAGTTATTTCTATTTGGGGATTCTACAGATTGCATAAAAAATTCCATGGTTGAAAATCAGACAAAACTTCCGACAAAAACAGAGCAGCCTATTCCCTGAGGACATCACCTTCAACCGTCCCCGCTTCTTTGGGACAACAGATCAAGGCGCTCATCTCCCCTGCGATGCGCGGGATGATACCTGCCAGCCCTGCTTGTGGCTAACACAAGTCGAAGCAAATTGCTGAAGCAAACCAGGAATAATCGGGCTCTGGCTTTGCATTAATCGATTCCAGAAGCTGATCCAAGGTAAATGAATTGCTCCTGCCACCGGACTTCCAAAACCTCGAGTCGAAGCCGGACCTCAGTTCATCGCTAGCTCGTCCCACGTCTGAAACGGGCAGATTTGGCCAATCACAGGCCTTCTAAAGCGCCGTACCAAGACGTATAATCGCCACACTCCAAAGCTTGCTGCACCCTAGTAGCTTTCGATATCAACCAAATACATGGCGAGGGCATCTTGCAAATAATCATTCCAATGTCAGGCTTTGGTGAACGGTTCCGCCGTGCCGGTTATACCGTTCCAAAACCGCTAATTGAAATAGACGGCAAGCCTATCATTGCACATGTTCTTGATATGTTTCCTGGTGAGCAGGACGTCATTTTTATTTGCAATCAGGATCATCTTGATAACTCCGACTACCGTATGGATTCGATCCTGAAGAATCTTTGCCCGACGGGTAAAATCATTGGTATACCTGCGCATAAACTCGGGCCTGTCTATGCTGTTCGACAAATTGAGCACTTGATCAAACTGGACAGCCCGGTCGTGGTTAACTATTGTGACTTTACCTGTTACTGGGATTGGCCGCATTTTAAGAATTTTGTAAAGACCACAGGCTGCGCCGGTGCAATACCTGCCTACAAAGGATTCCATCCCCACTCTCTGGGCAGCACTAATTATGCCTATATTCGAGAAACTTTAGGCGCTGTACAGGACATTCAGGAAAAACAGCCTTACACCAATAATCGAATGGAAGAGTATGCTTCCAGTGGTACCTATTACTTCGACTCAGGGAGGACGATGATCGATGCGTTCCGACAAACCATGGATCAGCAACTCAATGTCAATGGAGAATATTATGTCAGTTTGGCCTACAAGCCGTTACTGGCCGACAGCCGTTCTGTAATGGTTTATCCGCTCCAGCACTTCATGCAATGGGGCACACCCGATGACGTCAGAGAGTATAACGGCTGGTCTACGGCATTCAGAAAGATGAACCAGCCGTCCGCCCCTCTCTCAGCCCCACCCAACGGCGCGCTGATCATTCCAATGGCCGGTATGGGTCAACGATTTACCAACGAAGGTTATTCGCTGACTAAACCCCTGATACCTGTTTCAGGCAAACCCATGGTCAATCAGGCAACAGACGATTTGCCTAAAGCCAAACATCATGCATTCGTCCTTCGCCAAGACATGCCGGGACATGCCGAAACCGCGGAACAACTTGAGGGTCTGTATCCAGGCACGGTAATCAAGACGATTCCAAGCGTTACACAGGGGCAGGCCTGCACAGCGTTACTCGGTCTTGATGCACTTGAGAGCGCCATTGGGCACATTGACGGTCCGATTACTTTCGGCGCCTGTGATAACGGTGCTCTTTATGATGAACAGGCGTTTCGAACCCTCATCGACAATCCTGAAGTGGACGTGATTGTCTGGGGCGTGAGAGGCCATGCAAATGCGATCCGTCAGCCACAAATGTACGGCTGGATCGATTCGGAGAATGGCCGCATTCTTCGTGTTTCGGTGAAGACACCACTGGCGTCTCCAGAAACAGACCCGATCATCCTCGGAACTTTCACTTTCCGACGTGCAGAAGACTTCCGTTTGGCAATCTCTAATTTGATCCAGAGAGATGGTCGTATCAACGGCGAGTTCTACATCGACTCGGTTATCAATGACGCAATTGAAACAGGCCTGCGGTGCGAGCTGTTTGAGGTAGACAGCTTTCTATCGTGGGGGACCCCAAACGACCTGCGCACGTTTGAATATTGGCAATCCTGCTTCCACAAATGGCCAAGTCACCCTTATCGATTGCAGAACGACACACGAATTCCAGCGCAAGCCGTTCTAGAGCTGGAATCGCGTTACCAAGCGATACTACCCGAATTTCCTGGCTCAAACGTATGATCCTGCGCGAGCTCAAGGCCTTTTTAATCGTTGGAATCTTGACCGTTCTCATCGATTTCCTGACCTACCGCGCCATTGTCTGGACCGCGTGGCTGGATATCGACATGGCCAAAGCAGCTGGTTTTCTGGCAGGTACCGTATTCGCCTACTTTGCAAACAAGAAGTGGACGTTTGATCAAAGGGAACATGCGCCCGGGAGCGCATGGCGGTTTATACCGCTTTACGCGATCACTTTGGGCGCCAACGTCTGGGTAAACTCGATGTGCCTGAGTCTGCTCCACTCGTTGCCCGGTTCAATCCAGATGTCGTTTCTGTTCGCCACGGCAATGTCCGCCGCACTCAACTTTCTGGGAATGAAGCTCTATGTGTTCAAAGCGCACACTACTAAGGAGAGGTCATGAAGTTCTCGCTCGTCATTCCCTGCTACAACGAGTCGGCCAGCTTGCCGTTATTGCTTGAACGCTGCAAAGGCCTGGTGGCACAAAATGGCGTAGAGATCATTTTGGTCGATAACGGATCGACCGATAGCACACCGCAAGTACTGGAAAACCTGCTACCTGCTTATCCCGGTTGCAGAAGCGTGCGAGTCGACGTTAACCAGGGATATGGTCACGGCATTCTTTGTGGCTTGCGCGCCGCCGAAGGCGACGTTCTCGGGTGGACGCATGCAGATCTACAAACCGATCCAATGGACGCACTGCGTGGTCTAGCTCTCTTTGAGCAGTATGGACCGGAAATTTTCGTAAAGGGTCGTCGCTATGGTCGCCCCTTTGCGGACGTCGCGTTCACATTTGGCATGAGTGTCTTCGAAACCATTCTGCTGGGTAAACCCATGTGGGATATCAACGCTCAACCCACCATGTTTTCGAAAGCCTTTTTTGCGCGTTGGCAGTCAACTCCCGCGGATTTTGCACTGGATTTATATGCCTACCATCTGGCGCAGACTGAAGGACTGAAAATTCATCGATTTGCGGTTCGCTTTGGTGAGCGCCACCATGGTGAATCCCACTGGAACGTCAACTGGGCTGCCAAAAGAAAGTTTATCCGCAGAACTATCGATTTCAGCTTGCAACTAAAAAAGAGTCTAAGGAAATGAAGCTCATCTCGCATCGGCGTAATACTCGCCAGGAACTCAATGCCACTGATGGAAAATACGGTATTGAAGTCGACATCCGCAGCTTCGGAAATGCGCTGGTCATCCACCACGACCCCTATACAAAGGGTGAGTCGTTCGAGGAGTGGGTTAATGACTATCGTCACGGTACGCTGATTCTGAACGTGAAGGAAGAAGGGCTGGAGGCGCGCCTGATTGCGCTGATGAAAGAAAAGGGAATTGAGGATTACTTCTTCCTAGATCAGTCATTTCCGTTCCTGATCAAGTGGTCCAAAGCGGGTGAACGCCGGTGTGCTGTGCGTGTATCAGAGTTCGAGTCCATTGAAACAGCTCTAACACTTGCCGGAAAAATCGAATGGGTATGGGTCGACTGCTTTTCCCGCTTTCCGCTTAGTCATGAAGACGCCACGCGCTTGCAGAATGCTGGCTTTAAGCTGTGCCTGGTATCTCCAGAGTTACAAGGCCGGGATGCAGAGTCGGAAATTCCGTTACTGATAAAAATGCTGAGTGAACGCAACATTGTTGCGGAAGCCGTGTGCACCAAAAGACCCGATTTGTGGGAAAAATTGGCGACGAAGGCATGAAATCAAAGCTATTTATCCACCCGCTCTTCCTGATAGGCTTGGCACTGCGCCTTCTGCTCATACTGTGTATCGCTCCCGCGTCAATGACAGATTGGTATATGCCCTTTTTAGATACCAGCGTTAGTACATTGACACTTGATCCATGGGCTACGTGGCTTGAACAAGGGGGGGATATCGCTGCGTTTCCATATGGTTACGTAATGTGGACAGCCTTCACACCTTTGATAGCGCTGTGCAAAATCCTTTCAATACCGCTTTCTGTGGGTTACGGCCTTACCTTGTTTGGTGCCGACCTGCTGTTATTGATTGTTTTGCAAAAACTGATCCCAAATCGCGATCGCTTGCTACTGGCAGTCTATTGGTTGTCGCCCATAGTGATCGTGGGCAGCTATGTACTGGGCTTTAATGACTTGATTCCAGTGCTTCTACTTGCTGGCTCACTTTACTTTATCAAACGTGCTCGATTGGTCATCGCGGGACTGATATTTATCTGTGCGGTATCTGCGAAACTTAGCATGGTGCTGGCCCTGCCTTTTTTCTTGGTTTACTTGCAGCACAACCGACCGCTACGTCAGTTTTTACCGCGTTTTCTGCTCGCCCTTGGGGCGGGTGCCTTTGTCACGATATTGCCATTCCTTCTGTCCAGTTCCGGTTTGAGCATGCTTTACAACAACCCGGAAATTCAAAAGGTCTACAAGCTGACTATCAGCATCAACGACAAGAACCACCTGTACATCGTACCGCTTGCATACTTATTGATGATTTATGCAACCTGGAGAATTAAACGGCCTAACTTTGAACTCTTTCATTCGACACTAGGCGTCGTTTTTTTACTTGTGGTGCTTATGACACCTGCGTCACCGGGCTGGTTTATCTGGGTCATTCCTTCTCTGGTAGCTTACCAGGCAGCCAGTGACCGGATTGCTATTGTTATTACCGGAGTTTTCTCGCTGCTCTACGTCGCGAGCTCGGCGCTGATCATCTCTGATCTCGGGGTAGCCGCTCAAAACGTGACCTGGTTACCGCAAGTCGTCAGCCAGTGGTTGCTAAACGGCAAGTTGTCTTCTCTGATCCAAACGGCCATGGTTGCGGCGGGTATTATTCTGACCCTTCGGATATGGCGTGAATCTGTCAGTCGAAACGACTATTTCCGACTGAGTCGAAAACCTTTCGTCATTGGTGTGGCTGGAGATTCCGGGGCAGGCAAAGATACCTTTTCAGACGCCATCAAAGGTCTGTTCGGGGGCCACTCGGTAGCGACGCTATCTGGCGACGACTACCATCTATGGGATCGCCAGAAACCAATGTGGCAAGTGATGACCCACTTGAACCCGATGGCCAACGACCTCGAAGGTTTCGCCAATGATTTGGTATCACTGACGGACTCAAAACCCATCCACTCTCGTCACTATGACCACCACACGGGTCGCATGAGCCGCCCCATCGTCATCAAGAGCAATGACTTCATCATCGCAAGCGGCTTGCACGCTCTGTACTTGCCGATCTTGCGCGAGTGCTACAACTTGAGTGTCTACTTGGATATCGATGAGGATTTGAGGCGCCATTTCAAGCTTCAACGTGATGTTCACCAGCGCGGACATACGGAAGAAAAGGTGCTCTCGTCTTTCGCTCGAAGAGAACCCGATTCCGCGCGTTTTATACGCCCTCAGGCGGCACATGCCGATCTCGTATTATCCTTGCAACCGATACACCCGCATATTCTCGATGGGGTAGACAAAGAACGTCTTCTGCACTTCAAGATTGTGGCCCGTTCGTGTAATGGCTTGAACGAGATGTCCCTGGTCCGGGTGCTGGTGGGGGTTTGTGGGCTGCATGTCGATATGTCGACCAATGACGACGCGACTCAAGTAGAGCTGACTATCGAAGGCGAAACCTCTGCTCAGGATATTGAGATGGCCGCGAGGATGATCTGTCCAAGGGTCTTCGAGTTTCTGGATCTGGCGCCCCAATGGCAGGATGGCGTAATGGGGCTGATGCAATTGATCACGCTCTCTCACATCAATCAAGCACTCACGAAACGGTTTATATAGTGAAAATTCTTGCACCTGAGCGGTTTGACCGGCTTCCCAACGCCATTTTGTTCGACACCGACAATACTCTTTATCCCTATGATCCTGCGCATGCGGCTGCGCAGCAGGCGATTCGGGAGAAAGTCGTCAACACCTTCTCTATCAAACCGGAAGTTTTCGACGCCGCTTTCAAGGAAGCTCGTCACCAGGTAAAGACCCGGCTCAAACACACGGCTTCATCTCATAGTCGCCTGTTGTACCTTCAACGTATGCTGGAAATCATGGGACTGGGCTCACAAGTCCTTCTGGCGCTCGATTTTGAACAGACGTATTGGCGCACCTTTCTCAGCAATGCGGTTCTATTCGACGAGGTCAAAGACCTTCTTGACGACCTGAGACTAATGGGAATACCCACTGCGATCGTCACCGATCTGACGGCCCAGATTCAGTTTCGCAAGGTCGTCTACTTCGGGCTTGATCATTATTTTGATTACATCGTGACCAGCGAAGAGGCGGGTTACGACAAGCCCCATCCGGCACCATTCGAGATTGCCCTGGAGAAAATGCGTCCAAAAGGCAATTGCATCTGGATGATTGGCGACAACCCAATCAACGACATCCGGGGTGGTCGCGAGCAGATCAACGCGGTCACATTGCAAAAGATTCATACGGGGACCCCAATGGGTACTGGGGAGAACTCTCCGGACGCCGCATTCACTGATTTCAAAGAGCTACGTCGCCTGATTTCCAGATTGAGGGACGAACATGAACATGCATGAGTCCGTGCGAAAATTCTGCGCAACAATCGGTGAGAATCCGCTACTGGTTCAAGGCGCTGGAGGAAACGTCTCTTGGAAAGAAGACGCTACTTTATGGATTAAAGCGTCAGGCACTTGGTTGGCTGAGGCGATGACGGACGAAATTTTCGTTCAGGTTGAACTCAAGAACCTCACCCAGGAACTGCAAAACAAAAACTATAGCGTCACGCCTCAAATGATCGAGCCCGGTTCATTGAAGCCTTCGATTGAAACCTTGCTTCACGCACTAATGCCCCACTCGGTAGTCGTTCACCTGCACGCGGTGGAAGTGCTTGCTCATTTAGTGCGTGAAACATTCGAGCTTTCCGACTATCCGGATCTCGATACCACGTTGAATGCACGGGTAGTGAACTATTTAAAACCAGGGGCCGATCTAGCAAAAGGCGTCGCTGATCAACTTGAAAACTCGGCTCAAACCCGTGTCATTTTTTTAAAGAGTCACGGCGTCATCCTCGGTGGCGAGAGCATCGAGGAAATAGAAAACCTGTTGAGTTATCTAACAAAATTCTTCAGGACTCAACCAGTACACTGTGATCCCATGGAAGTACCCTTGCCAATAAGCCTAGTGTGCGGCGCAACATTCAACCCTGTGTCGGACATCAGACTTCATGAGCTTTCGTTGAACCCGGAGCTCATCACTCGTATCAAAGAGAGCTGGGCTCTCTATCCTGACCATGTGGTGTTCATGGGTGCCCAAGCCCTTATATTTGAGAGCCGTGAGGACGTTCAACGCCAGCTATCCGCATGCGAAGAGCTCCCGGACGTTATTTTCATTAAAGGCGCAGGGACCTTTACAAGTGAAAAAATAAGCAAGGCAAAAAGTGCTCAACTTACTTGCTATTACGACGTCATAAAAAGACAGCCCACTGATACAGTGCTCTCAACACTTAGAGAGTCCGAAATTGCCGAACTTCTCAATTGGGATGCCGAGAAGCTCAGAATTCAACTCTCAAAATAGTCATCATCGGGGAAGGGCTCGATGGTCAGTCTTTGCGCATGCGCTTCTGCTCGAGCCTCACCCGCCATGGTAACCTTGCACTCATTGCCAAAACGATGGGCAAGAGTTTCTTCTCGCGGACAGTGAATAGCGGGCGCGTGCCCGGGGCACCAAGCTGCATCGGTTCCGCTATCTAATCGCTATCAAGACGCCCTCTTTTCGCCCCACACTTTTGAAAAAAAGCGCTAAGCCTCTGATGAATAAAGCAATTTCAGATCTGTCCTCCCACACCCCAATGATGCAGCAATACTGGCGCCTGAAGAACCAGCATCCGGACCAGCTGATGTTCTATCGCATGGGCGATTTCTACGAAATCTTCTACGAAGATGCGAAGAAAGCCGCCAAGTTGCTGGACATCACCTTGACCGCGCGCGGGCAGTCGGCGGGTCAGGCGATTCCGATGTGTGGGATTCCTTACCACGCCGCGGAAGGTTATCTGGCGAAGCTGGTCAAGCTCGGCGAGTCGGTGGTGATCTGCGAGCAGGTCGGCGACCCGGCCACCAGCAAAGGCCCGGTGGAGCGCCAGGTCGTACGGATCATCACGCCGGGGACAGTCAGTGACGAGGCGCTGCTGGACGAACGCCGCGATAATCTGATCGCAGCGGTATTGGGCGACGAGCGTCTGTTCGGTCTGGCGGTGCTGGACATCACCAGCGGCAACTTTACCGTGCTTGAGATCAAAGGCTGGGAAAACCTGCTCGCGGAACTGGAGCGGGTCAACCCGGTGGAACTGTTGATTCCCGATGACTGGCCAAAAGACCTGCCGGCGGAAAAACGCCGTGGCGTACGTCGTCGTGCGCCGTGGGATTTCGAGCGTGATTCGGCGCTGAAAAGTCTCTGCCAGCAGTTTTCCACCCAAGACCTGAAAGGCTTCGGCTGCGAAAACCTGACCCTGGCCATCGGCGCTGCCGGCTGCCTGCTGGCCTACGCCAAAGAGACCCAGCGCACCGCCCTGCCCCACTTGCGCAGCCTGCGTCACGAACGTCTCGATGACACCGTAGTGCTCGACGGCGCCAGCCGACGCAATCTGGAGCTCGACACCAACCTGGCCGGTGGCCGCGACAATACCCTGCAATCGGTAGTCGATCGTTGCCAGACCGCCATGGGCAGTCGCTTGCTCACTCGTTGGTTGAATCGACCGTTGCGCGATCTCACAGTGCTGCTCGCCCGCCAGACGTCGATCCGCTGCCTGCTCGACGGCTACCGTTTTGAAAAGCTGCAACCGCAGCTCAAGGAAATCGGCGACATCGAGCGGATCCTGGCGCGAATCGGCCTGCGCAATGCGCGACCACGTGACCTTGCGCGTCTGCGTGACGCTCTCGGCGCACTGCCCGAACTGCAAGTGGCGATGACCGAGCTGGAAGCGCCGCACCTGCAGCATCTGGCGGCCACCACCAGCACCTATCCAGAACTGGCGGCGCTGCTGGCCAAAGCCATCATCGATAACCCGCCTGCGGTGATCCGTGACGGCGGCGTGCTGAAAACCGGTTACGACAGTGAACTCGACGAACTGCAATCGCTGAGCGAAAACGCCGGCCAGTTCCTCATCGATCTCGAAGCCCGGGAGAAGGCCCGTACTGGTCTGGCCAATCTAAAAGTTGGCTACAACCGTATCCACGGCTATTTCATCGAACTGCCGAGCAAGCAGGCTGAATCGGCGCCGGCCGACTACATCCGCCGGCAGACGCTCAAAGGCGCCGAGCGTTTCATCACGCCCGAGCTGAAAGAATTCGAAGACAAGGCGCTGTCGGCCAAGAGTCGCGCGCTGGCTCGGGAAAAAATGCTTTACGAAGCGCTGCTCGAAGACTTGATCAGCCAGTTGCCGCCGTTGCAGGACACCGCCGGCGCCTTGGCCGAGCTGGATGTGCTGAGCAACCTCGCCGAGCGTGCCTTGAACCTCGACCTTAACTGCCCGCGTTTCGTCAGCGAGCCGTGCATGCGCATCATCCAGGGTCGTCACCCGGTGGTTGAGCAGGTGCTGACCACGCCGTTCGTGGCCAACGACCTGAGCCTGGATGACAATACGCGCATGCTGGTCATCACCGGCCCGAACATGGGCGGTAAATCCACTTACATGCGGCAAACCGCTTTGATCGTGTTGCTGGCGCATATCGGCAGTTTCGTGCCGGCCGCCAGTTGCGAGTTGTCGCTGGTCGACCGCATCTTCACCCGTATCGGTTCGAGCGATGATCTGGCCGGCGGTCGCTCGACCTTCATGGTCGAGATGAGCGAAACCGCCAACATCCTGCATAACGCCACCGAGCGCAGTCTGGTCCTGATGGACGAAGTCGGGCGCGGTACCAGCACCTTCGACGGTCTGTCGCTGGCGTGGGCGGCGGCCGAGCGCTTGGCTCATCTGCGCGCCTACACCCTGTTTGCTACGCACTATTTTGAACTGACCGTGCTACCGGAAGCCGAACCTCTGGTAGCTAACGTGCATCTCAATGCCACCGAGCACAACGAACGAATCGTGTTCCTGCACCATGTTCTGCCTGGGCCTGCCAGTCAGAGCTATGGCTTGGCAGTCGCACAACTGGCGGGTGTGCCGAGCGAAGTGATCTTGCGCGCGCGCGAGCATCTGAGCCGTCTGGAAGACACCGCCCTGCCCCACGAAGCGCCGAAATCGGCAGCCAAGGGCAAGCCGTCGACACCGCAGCAAAGCGACATGTTCGCCTCGCTGCCACATCCGGTACTCGACGAATTGGCGAAAGTGGATCTGGACGACATGACGCCACGGCGTGCGCTGGAAATGCTCTATGCACTGAAGAACCGGATATAAGCACTGAAGAAGCGGATATAACGCAAATCGCTTCAAGCTGTTAGAATCTCGCGCGGTTCGGGATGCTGCTGGCTCATAGCCTGGTCAGCAGGTATCGCTCCCGAACCTGGCGACCCCAACCGTGAAGGGGCAACGCTGCCGCCGCCTGAGGAGAAAATTAGAAATGACCTTCGTCGTCACCGACAACTGCATCAAGTGCAAGTACACCGACTGCGTAGAAGTCTGTCCGGTGGACTGCTTTTACGAAGGCCCGAACTTCCTGGTGATTCACCCGGATGAGTGCATCGACTGCGCGCTGTGTGAACCAGAATGCCCGGCTGTGGCGATCTTCTCGGAAGATGAAATCCCGGCTGGCATGGAGAACTTCATCGAGCTCAATGCCGAGCTGGCGGATATCTGGCCGAACATCACCGAGAAAAAAGAATCGCTGCCGGATGCCGAAGAGTGGGATGGTGTCGAAGGCAAGATCAAACAACTCGAACGCTGATCTACCCCGCGCTCGACTGAAAGGCCCCTTGTGGGCCTTTTTGCTTTTGCAGGTTTTACTTTTCTGCAGACGAAAAAAGGGGCGGTATGACCCGCCCACATTTTTTCCCTATTCCCTGTAGTCCTTTTCATCGTCCTGATGAATCGCCTCCTGCGATGTCCGTTCCCCTCTTCCATGAAGGGCGTGTCTGTCCGTCGACACAGCCCTGATATTAGAGAGTTTCCGCAGCGGAGCAATCAGGCTCAGTCGCAGGTCTGCGCTGACATAAAGACATAACAATCAAAAAATATGTAGCTGAATCAGCAAGTTACCGTTTAGCATTGATCGCAATCGCCTTCTGCCGAAGTGTAAAAATAACGAACACTTACGACACAGTAAGCAAAGGCTTACAGTGCGAGACTACAAATTCAGAAATTGACGACCGCTCGTCTGGCACCCCGCCTTGCCAGACGCGATACACGAGACAGGCATAAACAAAAAGCCCCGACTGATTGAATCAGCCGGGGCTTTTTGCGGGCGGTCGATCAGGCGCTTATTGGAACAGCGACTCGCTCGACAGGCCATTCTTCTCCAGGATCTCGCGAAGGCGCTTGAGGCCTTCCACCTGGATCTGCCGCACCCGTTCGCGGGTCAGACCGATCTCCAGGCCGACATCTTCCAGCGTGCTGCTTTCGTGACCGCGCAGGCCGAAGCGGCGAATCACCACCTCGCGCTGCTTGTCGGTCAGTTCCGACAGCCATTGATCGATGCTCTGCGACAGGTCATCGTCCTGCAGCAGTTCGCACGGATCGGTGGGACGATCGTCAGTGAGGGTGTCCAGCAGGGTTTTATCCGAATCCGGACCCAGCGAGACGTCGACCGAAGAAACCCGTTCGTTCAGGCCGAGCATGCGCTTGACCTCGCCCACCGGTTTTTCCAGCAGGTTGGCGATTTCTTCGGGTGAAGGTTCGTGGTCGAGTTTTTGCGTCAGCTCCCGTGCGGCCCGCAGGTACACGTTGAGCTCCTTGACCACGTGAATCGGCAACCGGATGGTCCGGGTCTGATTCATGATCGCGCGTTCGATGGTCTGACGGATCCACCAGGTCGCGTAGGTCGAGAAGCGGAAGCCGCGCTCGGGATCGAACTTTTCCACCGCGCGGATCAATCCGAGGTTGCCCTCTTCGATCAGATCCAGCAGCGACAGCCCCCGATTGACGTAACGCCGGGCGATCTTGACCACCAGCCGCAGGTTACTTTCGATCATGCGCTTGCGCCCGGCCGGATCGCCACTTTGCGACAAGCGCGCAAAATGAACTTCTTCTTCCGGGGAGAGCAGAGGGGAAAAGCCGATTTCGTTGAGATACAGCTGCGTGGCATCAAGTGCCCGAGTGTAGTCGATGTATTTATGTTGTTTGAGTGTGGCGGAGTGTCTGGATTTGGAACGAACGGAAGGTGGAGCAGCCCCTTCATCATTCAACATCGAATCCGAATCGATGCCGGTCTCCATAAGGAGAACCTCATCGTCGATGTCAAACTCCGGCACTTCTTTACTGAGAGCCATTGTTATAGTCCTTTGGTGAGTTCGACCCCAAGCTCAAGCGACGCCTTTATCCTTGGCAACGCTGGAGCCTGTCCCCTCTACGCGACGGAACAGGCTGGCCTACAAATCAACGTCTTGGCAGGAACTGCAGCGGATCCACAGGTTTACCTTGGCGGCGAATCTCAAAATGCAGTTTCACCCGGTCTGTACCCGTTGACCCCATTTCGGCAATTGTCTGTCCGACCTTGACCTGCTGCCCCTCCCGAACCAACAGCCTGCGGTTATGTCCGTAAGCACTGACGTAGGTTTCGCTGTGTTTGATGATGACCAATTCGCCGTAGCCCCTTAAGCCACTCCCGGCGTATACGACCGTCCCATCAGACGCAGCTAAAACAGGCTGTCCCAAATCTCCGGCGATATCAATTCCTTTATTCAAACTACCGTTTGAAGAGAATTTTCCAATCAGAACGCCATTAGATGGCCATCCCCAGCCGGTCGGGGCCGGGCCTGCCGGAGGCAGTGGAGCGGGTGCAGGTTTGCTCGCGACGGACGGTACAACCCCTTTGGAACCAGTGGTTGTAGTGGTTGTGGTGCCATTCGCCTGGCGCCGGATTACCGTGGTTTTACTCGACGAAGAAGGTGAAGAACTGGAGTTGCTCACCACCGCTGTCGGCGTTGAACCGCTGCGCCCGTCGAAGCGAATTGTCTGACCCGGATGGATCGTATACGGCGTAGGAATATTGTTCCGGGCGGCAAGGGTTTTGTAGTCCCAGCCGTAACGAAAGGCGATCGAAAACAAGGTATCGCCGGGGCGGACTACATATTGTCCGGTAGTAACGGTCGGACGTTGCGCGACCGAATTATTGCGATCGACAACCCGTACGTTGCTCGATTTGGTGCTGGAGCAACCGACCAGCAAGGTGCTCAAGACAAGGCCAGTCACCAGGCGCTGAAAGCTCGTGTTACCCATACGCTGCGCAATGACTGTGAGACTCACCCGCCGCTCCCTTTGTGGTGGCTGAAAATTCTGAATGCCGCACTGCGGCATGAAGTGTCGCAAGTATAACGGGCCGAAACGGCTTTACCTTTAATGACGCGAAATCACCGGACGCACACGTTTGCCAGGGGCAAGTACGCTGCGTTTAAACTTTGGCTGCCGGTGTAAGACCGGCGCCGTTGAAAGGAATTCAGCGACTGTTTGCAAATGCTCAGGCCAGTGGCCCATTGAGCAAAGGCACGAAACGCACAGCGCCCAGAACGTGTCGGGAAAAGCCATGTTCTTCGCGCACGATCAGCATCAGTTGTTGCACTTCACCGGAGCCGACCGGAATCACCATGCGCCCACCAGGGGCCAGTTGATCCAGCAAAGCTTGCGGTACATCGGTGGCCACGGCGGTGACGATGATGCCGTTGTAGGGCGCCAGCGCCGGCCAGCCTTCCCAGCCATCGCCCCAGCGAAACACCACGTTGCGCAGGTTCAGCTCGACCAGACGCTCCTTGGCGCGATCCTGCAGCACCTTGATACGTTCGACGGAAAACACCCGCTCCACCAGTTGCGACAACACTGCCGTCTGGTAGCCGGAACCGGTGCCGATCTCCAACACTTTATCCAGAGGGCCGGCCTCCAGCAGCAGCTCGCTCATGCGCGCCACCATATAAGGCTGGGAGATGGTCTGGTTGTTGCCGATCGGCAGCGCGGTGTCTTCATAAGCGCGATGCGCCAGCGCCTCGTCGACAAACAGATGACGCGGCGTGCGACGGATCACTTCCAGGACTTTGGCGTTCGACACGCCTTCTTCATACAGCCGCTGGATCAGTCGCTCGCGCGTACGCTGGGAGGTCATGCCAATGCCGCTGCGCAGGCGGTCGTCATGTTCACGCATCAGCTCAGCCCCCCCAGCCAGCCATCAAGACTTCTGAAGGCATCATTGAAAGTGCGATCGAGCTGCAACGGTGTGATGGACACATAACCCTGCATCACGGCATGAAAATCGGTGCCCGGGCCGCCATCCTCAGCGTCACCGGCGGCGGCGATCCAGTAACCGGCCTTGCCGCGCGGATCGACCACTTTCATCGGCGCCGCCGCGCGGGCGCGATGGCCGAGACGGGTCAACTGAATGCCACGTATGTGATCGATAGGCAGATTGGGAATGTTCACGTTGAGTACCGTGCGCGGTGGCAGATCGAGCCCGGCGTGGGCCTCGACCAGTTTGCGCGCAAAGTAGGCCGCAGTCGGCAGGTTATCCACCTGACGCGAGACCAGTGAAAAGGCAAACGATGGGCGCTCGAGAAATCGTCCTTCAAGGGCTGCCGCCACGGTTCCGGAATACAGCACGTCGTCACCGAGGTTGGCGCCCAGGTTGATGCCGGAAACCACCATGTCCGCCTCGCGCTCAAGCAAGCCGTTGAGGCCCAGGTGAATGCAATCGGTCGGTGTGCCGTTGAGGCTGATAAAGCCGTTGGCCAGGTATTGCGGGTGCAACGGACGGTCGAGCGTCAGCGAACTGCTGGCGCCGCTTTTGTCCTGCTCCGGGGCGATAACCACGCATTCGGTGTAATCCGCCAGCGCAGCATAAAGCGCGGCGAGACCGGGCGCGGTTACCCCATCGTCGTTAGAAATCAGAATACGCATGGGCTGTCCGTCTGCCCCACCGGCACCAGATCAACGAGCTCGCGCACCAATACAGTGGCAAAGCATCCGGCCGGGAGGACGAATTCCAGTTGCAGAATGTCAGGTTGGGGATAATGCCACGTCAACCCGCCAATGGGCAGCCGCAGGATGCGACGTTCATGGCTCATGCCGGCGTGGATCAACCAGTCGCGCAGATCCGCTTCGCGGGCGGCGATCCCCTGCTCCAGTTCATGGACAGCACCAGCAGCCGGCGAGTCACCTTCGCCCCACTGCGGACCGGTCGGGTGCAGGTCGAGAATTGCCAGACGCGGGTCGCTGCATTCGGCTTCACCGGCCGGGAAAAAACTGCGGCTGTCAGTAAATGCCAGCAAATCGCCAACCAGCGCGGTGTTCCAGGTGCCGCCGGCGACGCGCGCCGCCAGCACCTGGTTGAACAGAAAGCTGCGCGCCGTCGACAGTAACCGCGATCGCACATTACGCTGTTCCGGCAAAGCCTTGCGCGCCGCCCACGCCCGCGCATCGACAACGTTGCCGCCATCATGGCCGAAGCGCTGAGCGCCGAAATAATTGGGGATGCCTTGTTTGGCGATCAGTTGCAGCCGCTGCTCAATCGCGTCTTTGTCGCCATTGAATTGAGTCAGGCGCAGGGTGAAGCCATTAGCCGAATGCGCACCACGTTGCAGCTTGCGCTTGTGGCGCGTGGTCTTGAGGATCTTCAGCGTGTCGTTTTCCGCCGCCGACAGATCCGGATCGGCCTTGCCCGGCAGTTGCACGCTGAACCACTGTCGGGTCAGGGCCTGACGATCTTTGAGGCCGGCATAGCTGACGGTGCGCAACGGCACGCCGGCTGCCTTGGCGATCCGCCGTGCCGCTTCTTCGGTATTGAGGCCGCGCTTTTCCACCCAGATCCACAGATGTTCGCCGTCACCGCTGAACGGGATATCCAGCACTTCATCGACCTGAAAATCTTCGGCGATGGCTTTCAGTACCGCTGTGCCGAGGGGTTCGCCATAGGCCCGCGGGCCGAGTAATTGCAGTTCATTCATGCGCGCAGCAACAAGGCAACGGAGTGCACGGCGATGCCTTCTTCGCGACCGACAAAGCCAAGCTTTTCGGTGGTGGTAGCTTTGACGTTCACTTGATCCAACTCAACTTGAAGATCCGCCGCGATCAGCGCGCGCATCGATTCGATATGCGGCGCCATTTTTGGCGCCTGGGCAACGATGGTGTTGTCGACGTTGCCGACCTTCCAGCCCTTGGCGTGGATCAGACTGACCACATGACGCAACAGCACACGGCTGTCGGCGCCCTTGAATTGCGGATCGGTGTCCGGGAAGTGTTTGCCGATATCACCCAGCGCCGCCGCGCCGAGCAAGGCATCGCTCAAGGCGTGCAGCAGGACGTCACCGTCGGAATGAGCGAGCAGCCCGAAGCCGTGTGCAATCTGCACGCCGCCCAGAGTAATGAAATCGCCTTCAGCGAAACGGTGCACATCGTAGCCGTGGCCAATACGCATAAAAAAACGCCCCGATTTTTGTCAGGGCGTGATTCTACCTGCATTAACCGCGCAGAGCGCGTGCGTGATGCTGCAAGTGGTCGTCAATGAAGCTTGAGATGAAGAAATAGCTGTGGTCGTAGCCCGGTTGCAGGCGCAGCTCCAGCGGATGCCCCGCTTGTTTTGCTGCGTGTTGCAAGGCCTCGGGTTTCAATTGCGTGGCGAGGAAATCGTCACGATCACCTTGATCGACCAGCAACGGTAATTTCTCCGGCGCATCGGCGATCAGCACACAGGCGTCCCACTCCTTCCACTTCGAACGGTCTTCGCCCAAATAGTTGGAAAAGGCCTTCTGACCCCACGGGCAATCGATCGGATGGGTGATCGGCGAAAAGGCCGAAACCGATTTATACCGCCCAGGATTGCGCAAAGCACAGACCAAAGCACCGTGGCCGCCCATCGAGTGGCCGCTGATGCTGCGCTTGTCGGAAGCGGGGAAATGCGCTTCGACCAGAGCAGGCAATTCCTGCACGACATAGTCATGCATCTGATAGTGCCGCGCCCACGGCTCCTGCGTGGCGTTCAGATAAAACCCGGCGCCGAGACCGAAATCCCAAGCCTTGTCTGCATCGTCCGGAACATCCGGACCGCGTGGGCTGGTATCCGGGGCGACGATGATCAAACCAAGCTCGGCGGCCATGCGCATCGCACCGGCCTTCTGCATGAAATTCTCATCGGTGCAGGTCAGCCCGGACAACCAGTACAGCACTGGCAGCTTGCCGCCCTGCTCCGCTTGCGGCGGCAGGTACACGGCGAAGACCATGTCGCAATCAAGCACTTCGGAGCGATGGCGATAACGCTTGTGCCAGCCACCGAAACTCTTCTGACAGGAAATGTTTTCCAGATTCAAGGGATTCTCCCTAGCTGTAAGCTGCAAGCCGCAAGCTTCAAGAAAAAGCACGAACGCCTTTACTTGCAGCTTGAAGCTTGCAGCTCGGGGCTGCTGTTAGAAATGAATGACGGTGCGGATGCTCTTGCCTTCGTGCATCAGGTCGAACGCCTTGTTGATATCTTCCAGGCCCATGGTGTGGGTGATGAAGGTATCCAGCGGGATCTCGCCGCTCTGGGCCATGTCGACGTAGCTCGGCAATTCAGTACGGCCACGCACGCCGCCGAACGCCGAACCGCGCCAGACGCGACCGGTGACCAACTGGAACGGACGGGTAGCGATTTCCTGACCGGCACCGGCGACACCGATGATGACCGACTCGCCCCAGCCTTTGTGGCAGCACTCAAGCGCGGCGCGCATCAGTTGCACATTGCCGATGCACTCGAAGGAGAAGTCGACGCCGCCATCGGTCATGTCGACGATCACTTCCTGGATCGGACGATCGTAATCTTTCGGGTTCACGCAATCGGTGGCACCGAGTTGTTTGGCGATTTCGAACTTGGCTGGATTGATGTCGATGGCGATGATGCGCGCAGCCTTGGCTTTCACCGCGCCGATCACGGCCGACAAGCCGATACCGCCGAGACCGAAGATGGCCACGGTGTCACCCGGTTTGACCTTGGCGGTGTTGAGCACGGCGCCGATACCGGTGGTCACGCCGCAACCGAGCAGGCAGACCTTTTCCAGCGGCGCGTCTTTGGAGATCTTCGCTACGGAAATTTCCGGCAGCACGGTGTACTCCGAAAACGTTGATGTGCCCATGTAGTGGAAAATCGTTTCGCCCTTGTAGGAAAAGCGCGAAGTGCCGTCCGGCATCAGGCCCTTGCCTTGGGTGGCGCGAATCGCCTGGCAGAGGTTGGTCTTGCCCGACTTGCAGAATTTGCACTGGCCGCATTCCGGGGTGTACAGCGGAATGACGTGGTCGCCGACGGCAACCGAGGTCACGCCCTCGCCGATCGCTTCAACGATGGCGCCACCCTCGTGGCCGAGGATCGACGGGAAGATGCCTTCCGGGTCTGCGCCGGACAAGGTGTAGGCATCGGTGTGGCACACCCCGGAAGCGACAACGCGCAGCAACACTTCACCAGCCTTCGGCATGGCGACATCGACTTCTACGATTTCCAGCGGCTTCTTGGCCTCGAAGGCAACGGCGGCGCGCGACTTGATCATGCTGACTCTCCAATGAATCCAGTAAATAAAAAAGCAGACAGACAGTGTAGTTCAGCGCGCCCTGAGGAATAATCCGGACGAAAGCAAAACATTATTGCCATACAGGGATAATCCAAGTGTCGGAAAACCGCTGGGAAGGCATCGACGAGTTCGTTGCCGTCGCCGAATGCAACCAATTCACCGCCGCTGCCGAGCGTCTTGGGGTTTCTTCTTCGCACATCAGTCGACAAATCGTACGGCTCGAAGAGCGTTTGCAGACGCGCCTGCTCTACCGCAGCACCCGGCGAGTTACGTTGACCGAAGCCGGGCAGACTTTCCTGCAACATTGTCAGCGCCTGCAGGACGGTCGCGAAGAAGCCTTGCGCGCGGTAGGCGATCTGACCAGCGAACCGAAAGGCATGCTGCGCATGACCTGCGCGGTGGCCTATGGCGAACGCTTTATCGTGCCGCTGGTGACTCGCTTCATGGGGCTGTACCCGCAGCTGCGTATCGATATCGAGCTGAGCAATCGCCAGCTGGATCTGGTGCATGAAGGGCTGGATCTGGCAATTCGTCTGGGTCGGCTACAGGATTCGCGCTTGGTCGCGACACGCCTGGCGCCACGGAGAATGTACCTGTGCGCGTCGCCTTCCTACCTGGAACGGTATGGGCGCCCACACAGCTTGTCGGAATTGAGTAGGCACAATTGCCTGATCGGCAGTTCGGATATCTGGCAACTGGAACAGAACGGGCGGGAATTTTCCCAGCGGGTGCAGGGCAACTGGCGTTGCAACAGTGGGCAGGCGGTGCTGGATGCGGCGCTTCAGGGTGTCGGGTTGTGTCAGTTGCCGGACTATTACGTGCTCGAGCACCTGCACAGCGGCGCGCTGATTTCCTTGCTCGAGGCGCATCAGCCGCCGAATACGGCGGTGTGGGCGCTGTATCCGCAGCAGCGGCATCTGTCGCCGAAGGTGCGTAAGTTGGTGGATTTTTTGAAGGTGGGACTGGCTGAAAGGCCGGAGTACAAGCTTTGAGTTATTGATTGCCCGTGCGACCGCTTTCGCGAGCAGGCTCGCTCCCACAATTGACCGAGGTCGACAGCTGAATGCATTCCCTCTGTGGGAGCGAGGCTGCTCGCGAAGGCAATGGCACAGCGACCCCAAATCTCAGCGGCGGTTAGCCCATCGCTGGCGCAACCACTCCAGATCTTCCGGCCGGGTGACCTTGAGGTTATCCGCCCGCCCTTCGATCAGACGCGGTGCCAGACCGGCCCATTCCATCGCCGAAGCCTCATCGGTTATCACCGCATCCGCAACCAGGCTGTCGGCCAACGCCCGATGCAACGCGCCGAGGCGAAACATCTGCGGCGTATACGCCTGCCAGATCACGCTGCGATCCACCGTTTCAACCACACGTCCGTTGTTATCAACGCGTTTGAGCGTGTCGCGAGCGGGCACCGCCAACAGACCACCGACCGGGTCATCCGCGAGTTCGGCAAGCAACTTGTCGAGATCATCGCGACTCAGATTTGGCCGGGCCGCATCGTGCACCAGCACCCAGTCGTCATCGTCGGCACCTTGCGCATGCAGATGCAGCAAGGCGTTGAGCACCGACGCGGAACGCTCCGCCCCGCCTTCAACCCGCTGAATGCGCGGATCGTTGACGCATGCCAGATTCGGCCAATAGGGATCTTCGACAGCAAGACTGACCACCAGGCCCTTGAGGCTCGGGTGATCGAGGAAACAGCCGAGGCTGTGTTCGAGAATTGTGCGCCCGCCCAGTTGCAGATATTGCTTGGGACGGTCCGCGGCCATTCGGGCACCGACGCCCGCGGCAGGAATCACGGCCCAGAAGGCCGGCAGGGAATCGATCATTGGGCCAGCTGGTAAAGGGTTTCGCCATCCTTGACCATGCCCAGTTCGTGACGAGCCCGCTCTTCAACGGTCTCCATGCCTTTCTTCAGCTCGCTGACTTCAGCGTCCATCACCCGGTTGCGCTCCAGCAGGCCTTCGTTTTCGGCATGTTGCTCGGCGATCTGCTGTTTCAGCTCGGCGACCTGCGCCAGACTGCCATTGCCCACCCACAGGCGGTACTGCAGACCGGCCAGCAGCAAGAGCAAAACAAGAAACAACCAGTAAGGACTGCGCATCGAATATCAGGTATCCAGTGAAAAAAGACAGCCACGCATAATGTTGCAGCATCTGATAGCACGAAGCCTGGAAAGATCCAGGCTTGTGCTTAAGGCATCAGATTAGTGGCAAATCCATCGCTGTCACGACTTTTCCGACACAATCCGGTGTCCTTTGATCAGGTTGCGCTTAACCGCGGAACTCGGCACGGCCGTTGTACTTGGCCTTGCCGTTCAACTGCTCTTCGATACGCAGCAGTTGGTTGTACTTGGAAACGCGGTCGGAGCGGCACAGCGAACCGGTCTTGATCTGGCCAGCCGAGGTGCCCACAGCCAGGTCGGCAATGGTCGAATCTTCGGTTTCGCCGGAGCGGTGCGAGATCACGGCGGTGTAACCGGCAGCCTTGGCCATCTGGATGGCTTCCAGGGTTTCGGTCAGGGTGCCGATCTGGTTGAACTTGATCAGGATCGAGTTGGCGATCTTTTTATCGATGCCTTCTTTGAGGATCTTGGTATTGGTCACGAACAGGTCGTCGCCCACCAGCTGGGTCTTCTCGCCGATCTTGTCGGTGAGGATTTTCCAGCCAGCCCAGTCGGATTCGTCCAGACCGTCTTCGATGGAGATGATCGGGTAACGCTCGGTCAGGCCTTTGAGGTAGTCGGCGAAACCTTCAGCAGTGAACACCTGGCCTTCACCGGACAGGTTGTACTTGCCGTCTTCGTAGAACTCGCTCGCGGCGCAGTCCAGTGCCAGGGTCACGTCGGTGCCCAGCTTGTAACCGGCGTTGGCCACAGCTTCGGAGATCACTTTCAGCGCGTCTTCGTTGGACGCCAGGTTCGGTGCGAAACCGCCTTCGTCGCCAACGGCGGTGCTCAGGCCACGGGCCTTCAGCACGGCTTTCAAGTGATGGAAAATCTCGGTGCCCATGCGCAGACCTTCCGAGAAAGACTTGGCGCCAACTGGCTGGACCATGAATTCCTGGATGTCGACGTTGTTATCGGCGTGCTCGCCACCGTTGATGATGTTCATCATCGGGACCGGCATCGAGTACACACCCGGGGTGCCGTTGAGGTTGGCGATGTGTGCGTACAGCGGCAGATCCTGATCCTGCGCAGCTGCCTTGGCCGCAGCCAGCGACACGGCGAGGATGGCGTTGGCGCCCAGGGTCGCCTTGTTTTCGGTACCGTCGAGCTTGATCATCGCCTGGTCAAGGGCTTTCTGGTCGCTCGGGTCGGTGCCCAGCAGCAGATCGCGGATCGGACCGTTGATGTTGGCTACCGCCTTGAGCACGCCCTTGCCCAGGTAACGGCTCTTGTCGCCATCACGCAGCTCGAGCGCTTCGCGCGAGCCAGTGGATGCACCGGACGGCGCGCAGGCGCTGCCGATGATGCCGTTGTCAAGAAGCACGTCCGCTTCCACGGTGGGATTGCCACGGGAGTCGAGAACTTCACGACCTTTGATGTCGACGATTTTTGCCATTGTTGTAAACACTCCAAAGTTGACGAAAACGACGCAGCTAGAGGAAATCTTTATCGTCGGCAAGCGAAGTACAGCGGGCAGACTTGCAGACGACAGCGCTCACGCCCGAGGGCATGAGCGACAAATCGTGCGGTACTTTACCGGAGAATCGAGCGTTACGCGGTTTCTACCGTCGGAAAACTCTTCACCAGTTCGTCCAGAGCTTTGAGCTGGGCCAGGAATGGCTCCAGTTTGTCCAGACGCAAGGCACAAGGGCCGTCGCATTTGGCGTTGTCCGGATCCGGATGCGCTTCGAGGAACAGACCCGCCAGCGACTGGCTCATGCCGGCCTTGGCCAGATCCAGAACCTGGGCACGGCGACCGCCGGCGGAGTCGGCACGACCGCCAGGCATTTGCAGCGAGTGGGTCACGTCGAAGAACACCGGGTATTCGAACTGCTTCATGATGCCGAAGCCGAGCATGTCGACCACGAGGTTGTTGTAGCCGAAGCTCGAACCACGCTCGCAGAGAATCAACTGATCGTTACCGGCTTCCACGCACTTGTTCAGGATGTGTTTCATTTCCTGAGGCGCGAGGAACTGGGCTTTCTTGATATTGATCACTGCATTGGTCTTGGCCATCGCGACAACCAGATCGGTCTGGCGCGACAGGAAGGCCGGCAACTGGATGATGTCGCAGACTTCAGCGACGACCGCAGCCTGATCCGGCTCGTGGACGTCGGTGATGATCGGCACGCCGAACGCTTGCTTGATGTCCTGGAAGATGCGCATGCCCTCTTCCAGGCCAGGACCGCGATACGAGGTCACAGAAGAACGGTTGGCCTTGTCGAAGCTGGCCTTGAACACGTAAGGGATACCGAGTTTCTCGGTGACCTTCACGTACTCTTCGCAAACCTGCATGGCCATGTCACGGCTTTCCAGCACGTTCATGCCGCCGAACAGCACCATGGGTTTGTCGTTGGCAATCTCGATGTCGCCGACGCGGATGATCTTCTGTGCCATCGGGTTACGCCTTCTTCTGGTGTTGAGCCAACGCGGCTTTGACGAAACCGCTGAACAGCGGATGACCGTCGCGTGGGGTCGAGGTGAACTCAGGGTGGAACTGGCAAGCGACGAACCAAGGATGATCCGGCGCTTCAACCACTTCGACCAGCGCAGCATCGGCGGAACGACCGGAGATTTTCAGGCCGGCTTCGATGATCTGCGGCAGCAGGTTGTTGTTCACTTCGTAACGGTGACGGTGACGCTCGACGATCACGTCCTTGCCGTAGCAATCATGGACTTTGGAACCCGGCTCGAGCAGGCAATCCTGTGCGCCGAGGCGCATGGTGCCGCCCAGATCGGACGCTTCGGTACGCACTTCGACAGCGCCGGTGGCGTCTTCCCACTCGGTGATCAGACCGACAACCGGATGGCCGCTGGCACGATCGAACTCGGTGGAGTTGGCGTCTTTCCAGCCCAGTACGTTACGGGCGAACTCGATGACCGCCACTTGCATGCCCAGGCAGATACCGAGGTATGGAACCTTGTTTTCGCGAGCGTACTGAACGGCAGTGATCTTGCCTTCCACGCCACGCAGACCGAAGCCGCCCGGCACCAGAATCGCGTCGACACCTTCGAGCAACGCAGTGCCCTGGTTCTCGATGTCTTCGGAATCGATGTAGCGCAGGTTGACCTTGGTGCGGTTGCTGATACCGGCATGGCTCATCGCTTCGATCAGCGACTTGTACGCGTCGAGCAGTTCCATGTACTTGCCGACCATGGCGATGGTCACTTCGTGTTCCGGGTTCAGCTTGGCATCGACCACTGCGTCCCACTCGGACAGGTCGGCGCTGCCGCATTGCAAGCCGAAACGCTCAACGACGAAATCGTCCAGACCCTGCGAATGCAGGATGCCCGGGATCTTGTAGATGGTATCGGCGTCTTCCAGCGCGATTACCGCACGCTCTTCAACGTTGGTGAATTGCGCGATCTTGCGACGCGAGGACACGTCGATCGGGTGATCGGAGCGGCACACCAGCACGTCTGGCTGCAGACCGATCGAACGCAGTTCCTTGACGGAGTGCTGGGTCGGTTTGGTCTTGGTTTCGCCAGCAGTGGCGATGTACGGCACCAGCGTCAGGTGCATCAGCATCGCGCGCTTGGCGCCGACTTCGAAACGCAACTGGCGGATGGCTTCGAGGAATGGTTGCGACTCGATGTCACCGACGGTGCCACCGATTTCAACCATCGCCACGTCAGCGTCACCGGCACCTTTGATGATGCGGCGCTTGATTTCGTCGGTGATGTGCGGGATCACCTGGATGGTTGCACCCAGGTAGTCGCCACGGCGCTCTTTGCGCAGCACGTGCTCGTAGACACGGCCGGTGGTGAAGTTGTTGTTCTGGGTCATGGTCGTGCGGATGAACCGCTCGTAGTGCCCCAGATCCAGGTCGGTCTCGGCGCCGTCGTGGGTGACGAACACTTCACCGTGCTGGAACGGACTCATGGTGCCTGGATCGACGTTGATGTACGGATCCAGCTTCAGCATGGTGACCTTAAGCCCCCGCGCCTCCAGGATAGCCGCCAATGAAGCCGAGGCAATGCCTTTCCCCAATGAAGAAACAACACCGCCCGTGACGAATATGTAGCGCGTCATGAAAAACCCTAGAAGTCTGCGTTAAAGCGGAACGAGCCGCCGGGGAAAGCGAAGGAAGGCCGAAGCCCCCGATCACCTGCATTAATCACAGTGCACCTTTCGAAAAAACCGCCGCGTTGTGACAGACCGGCAGATGAAACACCGGTACGTTGCTCGCTACACATTTTTTGGAATCGCCCAGCAAAGACTGCTTGGTAATCGGCAACTCCTGCAATTCAGGCGAATCCACAGAAGTTGTATCAAGAAGGGAGCGTAGTCTACCGGAATGCTCCTTTCAGCTCAAACCTTGATCTTCGTCTGTTGGCTGCCAGTGCAATGTCCAGCCTTCGTCCATCTGACCAGCAAGACCCGGCAGGTTCGCCACGGCGAGCAACTCTTCGCCACGAAACAGCAGCGGCAATCTGCCACGCACGAAGGCCGGGACCGCGCGCTCGTTGAGCAGACGCTTGAGATCACGGCTGCCGCGCTCAGCCAATTGCATGACCTCACCGCCCTGCCGATAGGCAATACGCAAAGGCCCGGATGGAGCATGCCCGTGGAGCATGACGCGTCCGTTATCCGGCAAGCGTAGCGCTGAAGTCGGGGTCTGCCAGTCGGCGCCGATCACTGGCGTGCGCAACCAACTGTCGCTCAGCCACCAGACGCGACCGGCGCTGCGGTGCAGCTCTCCGTCGGCCAGACGCCAGATCGGTGAAGCGTCGGCGCCGGCATTGCACAGCGTTGTCCAACCCGACCAATGGTCAGCATCTGGCAGCCGGGTCAATGGTTCGAGCCAGTGGCTGAGGGCATTTCGCTGGCGCGCGTCAGACAACGCCCTCAATGGTGTCAGCTCCAGCGATGGCACACCCAGCCAAGCGAATTCATGGGGCGTTTCGGCTTGTGCGAGATCGATCTGCGCCAGCTCATCGAGCAAGCCCTGCGCCTCACGCAGATGCGCAGCCGTTCGCGCCATGCTGGCCTGCGCTTGCGGCCAGCGCTCGGCCAGCAGCGGCATGACTTGATGGCGCAGGTAATTGCGCGAAAACTGCCGGTTCTGGTTCGACGGGTCTTCGATCCAGCGCAACTGATGCGCCTGTGCATAACCTTCCAGCTCAGCACGGCTGACATCCAGCAACGGTCGAACCAGCATGCCCTGCCCCACTGGGCGCTGCTGCGGCATCGCCCCGAGCCCGCGTACACCGGCACCGCGCAACAGCCGAAACAGCAGCGTTTCCGCTTGGTCATCGCGGTGCTGGCCAGTCAGCAACACGTCATTGGTCTGCGTCAGCGAACTGAACGCGGCGTAACGCGCATCCCGCGCCGCCCGCTCCAGGCTCGCCCCGCCCTTTACGGTCACCCGCTCCACTTGCAAAGGAATGTCCAGCGCATCGCAAACGTCTTGGCAATGTTGCGGCCACGCATCGGCCGCAGCCTGAAGGCCGTGGTGGATATGAATGGCGCTGAGCGCAGGGAGGGATTCAGTGTTCGCCAGGGTGGCGAGCAGATGCAGGAGGACGGTGGAATCGAGGCCACCGGAGAAGGCGATGCGCCAGTGAGCGACGTGGCGCCAGGGCTCAAGGTTCAGCAGAAGACGGGATGGCAAATCAATCGGGGACTGGCCCATATCTGCACCTTTTCCTGGTCCTCTGTGGGAGCGAGCCTGCTCGCGAAAGCGATTTGACATTCAACAATTTCGTCGACTGTCATACCGGTTTCGCGAGCAGGCTCGCTCCCACAGGGATAGCACGCGTCTGATTAGAGACCGTAGCTCATCAGGCGATCGTAACGGCGCTTGAGCAGCGCTTCGTTATCGAACTGCTTGAGCATCGCCAGTTGCGAGCTCAGCTCGGCGCGGATCGAAGCGGCGGCCGCAGCCGGGTCACGATGGGCGCCGCCCAGTGGCTCGCTGATCACTTTGTCGACGATACCCAGGCCTTTCAAACGCTCAGCGGTGATGCCCATTGCTTCTGCGGCATCCGGTGCTTTCTCGGCAGTCTTCCACAGGATCGATGCGCAACCTTCTGGCGAGATCACCGCGTAGGTCGAATATTGCAGCATGTTCAATTGATCGCAGACGCCGATGGCCAGTGCGCCGCCGGAACCACCTTCACCAATTACAGTGGCGATGATCGGAGTCTTCAGACGCGCCATCACACGCAGGTTCCAGGCAATCGCTTCGCTCTGGTTGCGCTCTTCAGCGTCGATGCCAGGGTAGGCACCCGGGGTGTCGATGAAAGTCAGGATCGGCATCTTGAAGCGCTCGGCCATCTCCATCAGACGGCAGGCCTTGCGGTAGCCTTCCGGACGCGGCATGCCGAAGTTGCGGCGAACTTTCTCACGCACTTCACGACCCTTCTGGTGGCCGATGATCATCACCGGCTGGTCTTCCAGACGGGCGATACCGCCAACGATGGCAGCGTCGTCGGAGAAGTGACGGTCGCCGTGCAGTTCGTCGAACTCGGTGAAGATGTGCTCGATGTAATCGAGGGTATACGGGCGTTTCGGGTGACGCGCCAGGCGTGCGATCTGCCAGCTGGTCAGCTTGCCGAAGATGTCTTCGGTCAGCGTCTTGCTCTTGTCCTGCAGGCGGGAGATCTCATCGCCGATATTCAGCGAATTGTCATTACCGACCAAGCGCAACTCTTCGATCTTGGCTTGCAGGTCGGCGATCGGCTGTTCGAAATCTAGAAAATTCGGGTTCATAGGCGTCCGTCTTGGGTCGTGTCCCAAGTGAGCTTGGGCCGGCCGGTTGTCTATTCGCGCCCTACCTTAAGGGAGAGGCGCGCTGAGGTCGAGATTAAAAATTCAGGTTGCGGGCAAGCGCCATAATGGCACTTGCCGGTCAACGGTATTGGAGGAAGACGTTGTCTCGCCCGAACTGGTCACGCAGGGCTTGAATCAAGGTATCCGCCGGGTCGATCCGCCAGGTCTCGCCGAACTGCAGCAAGGTCTTCGCATCCGGGCTGGTGTACTCCATGGTCACCGGGCACGCGCCGCGATGACGCTTGAGCAGTTCGCCCAACCAGCGTAGCTGATCGCCCTTCAGATCCTGAGTGTGCAGCTTCAGGCGCAGGCTTTCGGCCAGATTGGTCCGCGCATCCTCCATGCTCATCACCCGCTTGACCCGCAGGCGCAGGCCGCCGGAGAAGTCGTCGTTGCTGACCTCGCCTTCGACCACCACCATCGCGTCGGTCTGCAGCAGCGATTGCGCCGAATGGAACGCATCGGCAAACAGCGACGCTTCGATCCGCCCGGAACGGTCGTCGAGGGTGATGAAGCCCATCTTGTCGCCCTTCTTGTTTTTCATCACCCGCAGGGCAATGATCATCCCCGCCACCGTCTGCGTGTCGCGCGCCGGTTTCAGGTCGATGATGCGCTGACGGGCAAAACGGCGGATCTCGCCTTCGTATTCGTCGATCGGGTGGCCGGTCAGGTACAGGCCCAGGGTGTCTTTTTCACCCTTGAGGCGTTCCTTGAGGGTCAGTTCCTTGGCTTTGCGATGAGATGCGTAAACGTCGGCGTCTTCTTCGACGAACAAGCCGCCAAACAGGTCGGCGTGACCACTGTCGTGGGTCCGCGCAGTCTGCTCGGCAGCCTTGATCGCCTCTTCCATCGCCGCCAGCAGTACCGCGCGGTTACGGTCGATGTTGGCTTGATAGGCCTTTTGTTCGTCGTGGAAATACGGGCCGAGGCGATCCAGCGCGCCGCTGCGAATCAGTCCGTCGAGGGTGCGCTTGTTGATGCGCTTGAGGTCGACCCGCGCGCAGAAATCGAACAGATCCTTGAACGGACCGGCCTGACGCGCTTCGGTGATCGCTTCCACCGGACCTTCACCGACGCCTTTGATCGCGCCGAGGCCGTAAACGATGCGGCCGTCGTCGTTCACCGTGAACTTGAACTCCGAAGTGTTCACGTCCGGCGCGTCGAGGCGCAGCTTCATCGTCCGCACTTCTTCGATCAAGGTCACGACCTTGTCGGTGTTGTGCATATCCGCCGAGAGTACCGCGGCCATGAACGGCGCCGGGTAGTGAGCTTTCAGCCACGCGGTCTGGTACGACACCAGGCCGTAAGCGGCGGAGTGGGATTTGTTGAAGCCGTAACCGGCGAACTTTTCCACCAGGTCGAAAATGTTACCGGCAAGATCCGCATCGATCCCGTTGGTCGCGCAACCCTCAATGAAACCGCCGCGCTGCTTGGCCATTTCTTCAGGCTTTTTCTTACCCATCGCTCGACGCAGCATGTCCGCACCGCCGAGGGTGTAACCGGCCATGACCTGAGCAATCTGCATCACCTGTTCCTGATACAGGATGATGCCGTAAGTCGGCGCGAGTACCGGCTTCAGGCCGTCATACTGGTAGTCCGAGTGCGGATACGCCAGTTCGGCGCGACCGTGCTTACGGTTGATGAAGTCGTCCACCATGCCCGATTGCAGCGGACCGGGACGGAACAGTGCCACCAGTGCGATCAAGTCTTCCAGGCAGTCGGGCTTGAGCTTTTTGATCAGCTCTTTCATGCCTCGGGATTCAAGCTGGAACACCGCCGTGGTTTCGGCTTTTTGCAGCAACTGGTAGGTCGGCTTGTCGTCCAGCGGAATAAAAGCGATATCCAGCGGCGGCTCGTTGACCTTGGCGCGGTCGCGGTTGATGGTTTTCAGCGCCCAGTCGATGATCGTCAGGGTCCGCAGGCCAAGGAAGTCGAACTTCACCAGACCGGCGGCCTCAACGTCGTCCTTATCGAACTGGGTCACCAGACCGTCGCCGGCCTCGTCGCAATAGATCGGCGAGAAGTCGGTCAGTTTGGTCGGCGCGATTACCACACCACCGGCGTGTTTGCCGACGTTACGCACCACGCCCTCGAGTTTGCGCGCCATCTCCCAGATTTCCGCCGCTTCTTCATCGACCTTGATGAAGTCGCGCAGGATTTCTTCCTGTTCGTAGGCTTTTTCCAGGGTCATGCCGACTTCGAACGGAATCATCTTCGACAGGCGATCCGCCAGGCCATAGGACTTGCCCTGCACCCGCGCCACGTCACGGACCACAGCCTTGGCGGCCATGGAGCCGAAGGTGATGATCTGGCTCACCGCATTGCGGCCGTATTTCTCGGCCACGTAATCGATCACCCGGTCACGGCCGTCCATGCAGAAGTCGACGTCGAAGTCGGGCATCGAGACCCGTTCCGGGTTGAGGAAACGTTCGAACAGCAGGTCATATTCCAGCGGGTCGAGGTCGGTGATCTTCTGTACGTAAGCCACCAGCGATCCGGCACCCGACCCACGGCCCGGACCTACCGGTACGCCGTTGTTCTTGGCCCACTGGATAAAGTCCATCACGATCAGGAAGTAACCGGGGAAGCCCATCTGGATGATGATATCCAGCTCGAAATTCAAGCGGTCGACGTAGACCTGGCGCTTGGCTTCGTAGTCTTCGGTGGTGTCCTTGGGCAGCAGCACCGCCAGGCGTTCTTCGAGCCCTTCGAAGGAGACCTTGCGGAAATATTCGTCGATGGTCATGCCATCGGGAATCGGGAAGTTGGGCAGGAAGTGCGTGCCCAGCTTCACTTCGATGTTGCAGCGCTTGGCGATCTCGACGGTGTTTTCGATGGCGTCGGGAATATCGCTGAACAGCTCGAGCATTTCCTCGGCGCTTTTCAGGTATTGCTGATCGCTGTAATTCTTCGAGCGGCGCGGGTCATCGAGGGCGCGGCCCTCACCGATGCACACGCGGGTTTCGTGTGCGGCGAAGTCTTCCTGCTTGATGAAACGCACATCGTTGGTCGCCACCAGCGGCGCACCGAGCTTGTCGGCCAGCGCCACGGCGCCATGCAGCTGTTCTTCATCGTTGGGGCGGTTGGTGCGCTGGATTTCCAGATAGAAGCGATCCGGGAACACCGCCATCCACTCGCGGGCCAGCGATTCGGCTTCCGCCGGGTTGCCGCCGATCATGGCCATGCCGATCTCGCCTTCTTTGGCGGCGGACAGCATGATCAAACCTTCGTTGGCCTCGGCCACCCATTCGCGCTCGACGATGACCATGCCGTTGCGCTGGCCTTCGATGAAGCCGCGCGAGATCAGCTCGGTGAGATTGCGATAACCCTGAGCGTTCATCACCAGCAGGCTGAGGCGACTCAGCGGCGCATCCGGGTCCTTGTTCGCCAGCCACAGGTCGGCGCCGCAAATCGGCTTGATGCCGGCGCCCATGGCGTTTTTATAGAACTTGACCAGGGAACACATGTTGTTCTGGTCGGTGACCGCGACCGCCGGCATGTTCATGGCGGTCAGCGCTTTGACCAGCGGCTTGATCCGCACCAGCCCGTCGACTAGGGAGTATTCAGTGTGCAGGCGTAGATGAACGAATGAAGCCGGCATAGTGATCCTGTCCAGTTACATAGAGACAACGAGGCCCGGATTGTACCGGGCCTCGAATAAAACATCAGCCTTGCGCCTAAACCTGCGTCAGGCTTTCCCGCGCCTCGTAAGCCAGGCGTACCGGGGCGAACGAGCGGCGGTGAATCGGCGTCGGGCCGAGCCGCGCCAGCGCTTCCAGATGAACGGGCGTCGGATAGCCTTTGTGGCCACCGATGCCGTAGCCCGGGTAGATCAATTCGAACGCCGCCATTTCGCGGTCACGACTGACCTTGGCCAGAATCGACGCCGCCGCGATCGCCGGCACCTTGCCGTCGCCCTGAATCACCGCCTCGGCACGCATCGGCAAATGCGGGCAGCGGTTACCGTCGATCATCGCCAGCTTCGGCTGAATATGCAGACCGGCAACCGCGCGCTGCATGGCCAGCATGGTCGCGTGGAGGATATTCAGATCGTCGATTTCTTCAACTTCGGCGCGGGCAATACACCAGCTCAGGGCTTTCTCGCAGATCTCGTCGTAGAGCTTTTCGCGCTTGGCTTCGGTGAGCTTTTTCGAATCGTCGAGGCCGAGGATAGGCCGGTTCGGATCGAGAATCACTGCTGCCGTTACCACCGCACCGCACAACGGGCCACGACCGACTTCATCAACACCGGCGACCAGTTCTTCGACTTCGGCTACCAGAGTGAAATCCAGGCCCATTTGCATGCTTGTCTTGCTCATTGTGTTTTGCCGATCAGGTCAAGGACGGCTTGCGCCGCCTGATTGGAAGCATCGCGCCGCAGCGTGCGGTGGATCTCGTCGAAACCGCGGGTCTGTTCATCACCACCATCGATCAAGGGCGACAGTGTCTGCGCCAAGGCTTCGACAGTCGCATCATCCTGCAACAACTCCGGCACCAGCAAGCGCTGAGCAAGCAAATTGGGCAGCGACACGTACGGGCTCTTGACCATGCGTTTGAGAATCCAGAACGTCAGCGGCGCCAACCGATACGCCACCACCATCGGCCGCTTGTACAGCAGCGCTTCAAGGGTAGCAGTGCCGGAGGCGATCAACACCGCGTTGCACGCGGCGAGGGCCAATTGGGATTTACCGTCGAGCAAGGTTACTGGCAAATCCCGGCCAGCAAGCAAGGCCTCGAGTTGCACCCGGCGTTCCGGGTTTGCACAAGGCATGACAAAGCGCACGCCCGGACGCATCGCGCGCAGACGTTCGGCGGTGTCGAGGAACAGCGCACCGAGGCGACTGACTTCCCCGCCACGGCTGCCCGGCATCAGCGCTACCAGCGGACCGTCGGCCAAGCCCAGTTCGGCGCGTGCAGCGGCGCGGTCGGCTTCCAGCGGAATGGTATCGGCCAAGGTGTGACCGACGAAACGCACCGGCACGCCTTTCTCTTCGTAGAATTTCGCCTCGAACGGCAACAGGGTCAGCATCAGATCGCAGCCTTCGCGGATCTTCAGCACCCGTTTCTGCCGCCATGCCCACACCGACGGGCTGACGTAATGCACGGTCTTGATCCCGGCCTGACGCAGCTTGAGTTCGATATTGAGGTTGAAATCCGGCGCATCGATGCCGATGAACACGTCCGGCTTGGCGGCGATCAGTGTGGCAATCAGCTCTTTGCGGCGTTTGAGTAACTCACGCAGCCGACCAAGTACTTCGACCAGGCCCATGACCGACAGGCGCTCCATGGGGAAGTACGAGGTCAGGCCTTCGGCCTGCATCAGCGGACCGCCGACACCGATGAATTCGACTGCCGGGTGCTGAGCCTTGAGCGCACGCATGAGGCCGGCGCCGAGAATGTCACCGGAAGCCTCACCCGCCACCAGCGCAATACGCAGACTGGCCATGATCAGCGGGTGATGCCGCGAGTCGACGCCTGGATCGAATCACGGAACACGGCGACTTCAGGGAACTGCGCAGAAGACTCGGCCAGCTCGGCCAGCGCCTGCTCGACCGTCAGGCCCTGGCGGTAGACCGTCTTGTAGGCACGACGCAAAGCGTGGATCGCGTCTTCGCTGAAACCGCGACGGCGCATGCCTTCGAAGTTCATGCTGCGCGCTTCGGCCGGGTTGCCGAACACGGTGACGAACGCCGGAACATCCTTGCCGATCGCCGTGCCCATGCCGGAAAAGCTGTGGGCGCCGATGTGGCAGTACTGATGCACCAGTGTGAAACCGGAGAGGATCGCCCAGTCGTCAACGTGTACATGCCCGGCCAACGCAGTGTTGTTGACCAGAATGCAGTGGTTGCCGATGACGCTGTCATGGCCGATGTGGGCATAGGCCATGATCAGGTTGTGATCACCCAGGGTGGTTTCCGAACGGTCCTGCACGGTGCCACGGTGAATGGTCACGCCTTCACGGATGACGTTGTGGTCGCCGATCACCAGGCGGGTTTCCTCGCCTTTGTACTTCAGATCCGGGGTGTCTTCGCCTACCGAAGAAAACTGGTAGATGCGATTGTGCTTACCAATGCGGGTCGGCCCCTTGAGGATCACGTGCGGCCCGATCACGGTACCCTCGCCGATTTCCACACCTGCGCCGATGA
Source organism: Pseudomonas sp. Sample_20 (assembly GCF_004307585.1). Taxonomy (NCBI): domain Bacteria; kingdom Pseudomonadati; phylum Pseudomonadota; class Gammaproteobacteria; order Pseudomonadales; family Pseudomonadaceae; genus Pseudomonas; species Pseudomonas sp. Sample_20. Next base: position 86,611 of record NZ_RCOA01000140.1, read on the forward strand.
TCGACCACGGGCCGACCTCGACGCCGTCAGCCAGAACGGCGGACGGATCGATGATTGCGCGAGGGTCAATCAAACTCATACTTTCTGTTCCGCGCAGATGATTTCTGCCGAGCAGACCGGCTTGCCGTCCACCGAAGCCTGGCACTCGAACTTCCAGATCTTGCGCTTGCAGCTGATGAAGGTCGCTTCAAGGATCAACTGATCGCCCGGCTTGACTGGCTGGCGGAAGCGCAGCTTGTCGGAACCGACGAAGTAATACAGGGTGCCGTCGGCCGGTTTGACGTCGAGCATCTTGAAACCGAGGATCCCGGCAGCCTGAGCCATCGCTTCGATGATCAGCACGCCCGGCATGATTGGATGCGCAGGGAAGTGACCGTTGAAGAACGGCTCATTGATGCTGACATTCTTGTAGGCGCGAATTCGCTTGCCTTCAGTGTCCAGTTCCACCACCCGGTCCACCAGCAGGAACGGGTAACGGTGAGGCAGGTATTCGCGAATCTCGTTGATGTCCATCATTTCAGGGGAAAGCCTATGTAAAGATTGGGAGCGCGACTGACGCGCACTCCTCTAGCAAATCAAGGAGGCAGTCCAGAGGCTGTGCACACTTGATATGGAAATGGTATCAGCCATCAGATGAAGCATTGCCGTCAGGGGTCACTTCCCCAACGCGCTTTTCCAGCTGTTTCAACCGTCGCGCGATGTCATCGAGCTGACGGATGCGGGCCGCGCTTTTGCGCCATTCGGCCGCCGGTTGCATGGCTGTGCCGGAAGAATAGGCGCCCGGCTCGGTAATCGAGTGAGTCACCATGGTCATCCCGGTCAGGAAAACGTTGTCGCAAATGTCAATGTGGCCGACCAGACCAACACCGCCGGCGAGCATGCAGTGCTTGCCGATCTTGGTGCTGCCGGAAATGCCAACGCACGCAGCCATGGCGGTGTGATCACCGACCTGGACGTTGTGCGCGATCTGAATCTGATTGTCGAGCTTCACACCGTTGCCGATCACAGTATCGGCCAGAGCGCCGCGGTCGATGGCGGTGTTCACGCCGATCTCGACATCGTCGCCGATGGTCACGCCACCGATCTGGGCGATTTTCTGCCAGACGCCTTTTTCGTTGGCGAAGCCGAAGCCCTCACCGCCGATCACTGCGCCGGACTGAATAACCACACGCTTGCCGATGCGCACATCGTGATACAGCGTGACGCGCGGAGCGAGCCAGCCGCCTTCACCGATTTCGCTGCGCGCGCCGACTACGCAATGCGCGCCCAGCGTGACCTGTGCAGCGATTCGCGCACCGGCTTCGATCACCACGAACGGACCGATGCTGGCACTCGGGTCAACCACCGCGTCCGCCGCGATCACCGCTGTCGGATGAATCCCGCCAGCCGCTTTTGGCTTTGGATCGAACAGATGCGAGATGCGTGCATAGGCCAGGTAAGGGTCCGGCACCACCAAGGCATTACCTGCGAAACCTTCGGCGTCGGCTTCCTTGAGCAGCAGTGCAGCTGCTTGAGAACCGGCCAGGTATTTGCGGTATTGGGGATTTGCCAGAAAGCTCAACTGAGCTGGGCCAGCCTCTTGCAAAGTGGCTAGCCCAGTAATTTGCGTCTCGGGGTCGCCACGCAGGGTGGCGCCGAGGTGCTCGGCCAACTGGCCGAGCCTGATAGTCACGGTCATGGGTTACTTCAGCTGATTCATGCGCTCGATAACCTGGCGCGTGATGTCGTACTGAGGCTTGACATCGATGACTGCGCCACGCTCGAACACCAGATCAAAACCACCCTTCTTGATGACTTCTTCCACAGCGCTGTCCAGCTTCGGCTTCAGCTGCTTGAGCATTTCACGGTCAGCAACGGCCTTGGCTTCGTTCAGCTCCTTGGACTGGAACTGGAAGTCGCGGGCCTTTTGCTTGAATTCCAGCTCCAGACGCTCACGCTCGCCCTGCTGCATTTTGTCGCCACCGGCCATCAGACGGTCCTGAATGCCTTTGGCGCTGCTTTCCAGGGTTTTCAGCTTGGTCAGTTGCGGACCGAACTTCTTCTCGGCATCCACGGCGTACTTCTTCGCCGCGTCGGATTCCAGCAGTGCCATCTGATAGTTCAGCACGGCAATTTTCATGTCGGCGAACGCCGGGCCTGCCACCAGTACGGAGGCCAGGAGAACCAATTGAGTCAACTTACGCACGATGCACTCCTACAAAATCCATTGTCGTTGTCTTGGGTCAGACGCTTAGAACGTCTGGCCGAGGGAGAATTGGAACACTTGAGTTTCAGCGTCATCCGGTTTCTTGACCGGCATCGCCAGCGCAAAGCTCAAAGGACCCAGTGCGGTGACCCAGGTCACGCCGACACCTACGGAACTGGCCATGTTGCTCAGGCTGATGTCGTTGCACTTGGTGTTGGACGACGAACCATTGGCGTTCGTAGTGTCCTTGCACTGCGAGTCAAACACGTTACCGACATCCCAGAAGACCGAAGTACGCAGGGACCGCTGATCCTTGACGAATGGCAGCGGGAACAGAACTTCTACACCGCCCTGGATCAGGACGTTACCACCGAACGGCAGCGGATCCTGGTCCGGGTCGGCGATAGTGCCCGGGTTGTTACCACGGCTCGGCGTACTGCGCGGGCCGAGGGTGCTGTCCTTGAAGCCACGAACCGAGTTGAAACCACCGGCATAGTAGTTTTCATAGAACGGCAGACCATCGGTCGAACCGTAACCATCGCCATAACCGAGTTCGGAGTGCAGGCGCAGTGTGTAGTTTTCGGTGATCGGCTGGAACAGCTGACCACGGTAGTCAAGTTTGAAGAACGACAGGTCGCTGCCAGGAATGGTGGTTTCCAGGGTCAGGCTCTGGGAACGACCACGGGTCGGCAACACGCCTTTGTTCAGGGTCGACTCGGACCAACCGGCCGAGGCCTTGAAGTTCAGGTAGTTGTCGCCTTCCTTCTCGACGAAATCGAAAATCTCGTCAACGGTATAGCGACCGGTGTTGATCTTGTCCTGCTGGGCAGACAGACCGAAGGTCAGACGCGAAGTCTCACTGATCGGGTAGCCGACGTTTACGCCCGCACCGAGGCTGTCTACCGCATAGCTGGAAATATCAGCATCGAGTTCATCGTAGTCGGTGGTGCGATAGAACGCGTTGTAACCCAGGCTCACGCCATCAGCGGTCCAGTAGGGGTCAACGTAGCCGAAGTTGTAGCGGCTCTGGTATTCGCTGCGGGTCAGGCCGATGCTGACGCGGTTACCGGTACCGAGGAAGTTGTTCTGGGTGATCGAACCACCGAGGATCAAACCGGCGCTCTGCGCGAAACCGACGCTGGCGGTGATCGAACCGGAAGCCTGTTCTTCAACGGCGTAGTTCACATCGACCTGGTCGTCGACACCTGGCACGGCCGGGGTTTCAACGTTGACTTCCTTGAAGAAGCCCAGGCGTTCCAGACGGGTCT
>NZ_RCOA01000129.1:0-85048 GCF_004307585.1 Pseudomonas sp. Sample_20
CCCGCCCAACCGCCGCATCATCAAACGCCGCAGCCAGACAAACCCGACCAGCGAAATCAGCACCACGCCGAAACCGGCGATAAACACGCAGCCCAAGGCACTCAACCCCAGCACCCACCACCCCGCTGTGCGCGGCAGATGATCGGCCAGTGCCTGACCCAAGCCACCCGCACGCACATACGGCGTAGTCAGAAACAACCCCAACAGCGCCGCTCGCCCGAGCACCGGCACGATGATCAGCGCCAGGGTATGCCCTTGCTCGATCAGCGCCAGCAGCGCGGCGAATTTCAGCAACAACACCAGCACCAGCGTGACCACCGCGATCGGCCCGCTGCGCGGATCTTTCATGATCGTCAGCGTACGTTCACGATCACCAAAACCCCCGAGCCAGGCATCGGCGCTGTCGGCCAGGCCATCGAGATGCAGCGCGCCGCTGAGCAATACCCACACAGTCAGCAACAGCGCCGCATGGAGCAACATCGGCGCGCTGGCCAACAACAGATTCAACGCATAGAGGATCAGCCCGAACAGCAATCCCACCAGCGGATAAAACAGCAGCGAACGGCCAAGCTGTTGCGGCTCAGGCATGCCCGGCAGACGAATCGGCAGGCTGCTGAGAAACTGCAAGGCGATCCACAGCGGCAACATCTCAGTGACCTTCCTTGAGCGCGCCGTCCGCAGCGACCGTTAGCGCAAACAGCGCGCCGTGGCCGACCTCGACATTGAGCAACTGTTCACGTGGCAGCTCTCGTGCCTGCGCCAGCAACAAACGCATCACGCCGCCGTGGCTGACCAGCAGAATCCGTTCGCCGGCGTAAGCCGCATGTAACCGTCCGACCGCCGCCAACACCCGCGCGGAAAACGCGCTGACCGGCTCTCCCTGCGGTGGCGTGAAGCCATAGGGATCAGCCCAGAACAGCCCCAGCGCTTCGGCGTCCGTCTCCATCAATGCCGCCGCGCTCTGCCCTTCCCAAGCGCCGAAATGCAGCTCTTGCAAATCCTTGTCCAGATGCACGGACAGGTTCAGTTGCTCGCCGAGTTCAGCAGCGAAGCGCGCACAGCGCTGCAATGGCGAACTGACGATACGATCCCACGGCCCGCCGTCGACCACCGCCGCACGCATCTGCGTCCAGCCGTTTGCGGTCAGAGCATCGTCGAGGCTGCCGCGCAAGCCGCCGCCGAGTTCCGTTTCGCCATGGCGCAGCAGATCCAGGCGCAGGCTCATGCCGGGCGATCCGCCACGGCTGCTTCGGCGAACGTCGCCATTTGCCCGTGCAGGTCACAGGCCAGACGCAACAACGGCACTGCCAACGCCGCGCCACTGCCTTCGCCCAGGCGCAGGCCGAGCTCGAGCAGCGGCTCGGCGCTCAGGGTTTCCAGCACATGGCGATGGCCCGGCTCGGCACCGCGATGGCCGAACAACAGCCACTCGCGACAGGCCGGATTCAAGCGCACCGCGACCAGTGCCGCGACCGTGCAGATGAAGCCGTCGACCAGCACCGCAATGCCTTCCTGCGCGCAGGCCAGATAAGCGCCAACCAACGCGGCAATCTCGAACCCGCCGAGATTGAACAGCGTCTGCAAGGCATCGCCACGCTGTGCGGCATGCAGCGCCAGCGCGCGTTCGATCACCTGTGCCTTGTGGCTGACGCCAGCGGCATTCAGCCCGGTGCCGGGACCGGTCAGGTGCGCCACCGGGCAATCGAGCAAGGCGCAGGCCAGCGCACTGGCCGCCGTGGTGTTGCCGATGCCCATTTCGCCGCCGATGAACAACTGCGTGCCGGCGGCTTTCGCGCGCAAGACGCTGTCGCGACCGGCCTGCAAGGCCGATTTGCCCTGCGCCTGAGTCATCGCTGCGCCCTGAGCGAAGTTCGCCGTACCCGGAGCAATGTTCAAATGGCGCACGCCCGACAGGTTCAACGCCGGATTCACCGTGCCCAGATCGACCACTTCCAGCTGCGCGCCGAGCTGACGCGCCAGCACGCTGATCGCCGCGCCGCCGCTGACAAAGTTGAGCAGCATCTGCCCGGTAACTTCTTGCGGATAAGCCGATACGCCTTCGGCTACCACGCCATGGTCGCCAGCGAAAATCGCGATCCAGACTTGATCCAGCGTTGGCTTGAGCTGACCTTGCAGACCGGCCAGTTGCACGGCCACCGTTTCAAGGCGCCCCAGCGAACCGGCCGGTTTGGTCAGTTGCTGCTGGCGCTCGGTCGCTTGCGCGAAGATCTCGGCATTCACGGTTTTGCATGGGTTCAGCCACCAGGTCGGGCTCATAACGCAGGTCCTTTCAAAGTCAGGGGCAGGCCGGCGACGGTCAGGACAACTCGCTGACAGCGCTCGGCCAGAGCTTGATGCAGCCAACCGGCTTCATCGACATAGCGGCGGGTCAATTCGCCCAGCGGCACGACACCCATTCCGGTCTCGTTGCTGACAAAAATGATTTCACCCGGCAACGACGCCAGGCAGTCGAGCAAGGCTTCACGCTCGGCGGTGAGACGTTCGGCGTCGTCGAGCATCAGCAGATTGGTCAGCCACAGGGTCAGGCAATCGACCAGCAGGCAGCGCTCGGCGCCGGCGGATTCGCGCAGCACGCGGGCCAGTTCCAGTGGCTCTTCGATCAACGCCCATTCGACCGGGCGACGTGCGCGATGATGGGCGACGCGTTGATTCATTTCGCCGTCCAGCGGTTGGCTGGTGGCGATGTAGGTGACCGCCAGATGGCTGTCGCTGGCGAGCTTTTCCGCCAGACGACTCTTGCCGGAGCGGGCGCCGCCGAGGATCAGTTGGAGCATGGGTTCATCCAAAAATGTGTGGTGAGACAACCGCCCCCTTCGCGAGCAGGCTCGCTCCCACCGTTGATCGCATTTCCCTGTGGGAGCGAGCCTGCTCGCGAAGAGGCCAGTCCAGACAACTCAAATCCCGCAGAGCTGACGCAACAGCCCGGTGTCGAGATGCTTCTCCACCAGATCCGCCAACCGCTCGATATCACGCTCGCGCAAGCCGTGGTAATCGACTTCCTGCACATCACTCAAGCCCGCCCAGCGCAACAACGCCGCGCTCGCCTCGGGGGATTCGAACAAGCCATGCAGATAGGTGCCGAACACCTGGCCATCGGCACTCTGCGCACCATCGCATCGACCGTCGTCCAGATGCACCGCCGGGTTTTCCAGTGCCGGTCCGCTGGTCACGCCAGCATGGATTTCATAACCGCTGACTGCGGCGTTTTCCAACGCCAGCCGCCCGCGCACGTTGCGCAGTTGCTTGTCGGCTTCGAGCTGCGTTTCGAACGCCAGCAGCCCCAGACCGGCGCTGGAGCCGGCAGCACCCTCGAGCCCAAGCGGATCGTGCACTTGTTCACCCAGCATCTGCAGACCGCCGCAAATCCCCAGCACCTTGCCGCCGTAGCGCAGATGCCGATTGATTGCCGCGTCCCAGCCGTTGGCGCGCAGATAAGCCAGATCACTGCGCACGCTTTTCGAGCCCGGCAGGATGATCAGATCGGCGGCGGGAATCGCCTGGCCCGGGCCGACGAACTGCAGATCCACCTGCGGATGCAGACGCAGCGGGTCGAAATCGGTGTGATTGCTGATGCGCGGCAGCACCGGCACCACCACTTTCAACACCTGCTCGGCCTTGTCGGTCTGGCGTTGGTCGATGCCGTCCTCAGCCTCGAGGTGCAGGTCCATCACGTACGGCAACACGCCGACCACCGGTTTGCCGGTGCGCTGCTCCAGCCAGTCGAGGCCCGGTTGCAACAAGGCGATATCGCCGCGAAAGCGGTTGATGATGAAGCCTTTGACCCGCGCCTGTTCGCTCGGTGAAAGCAATTCCAGCGTGCCGACCAAATGCGCAAACACCCCGCCGCGATTGATGTCGGCGATCAGCAAAACCGGGCAATCCACCGCTTCGGCAAAGCCCATGTTGGCAATGTCGCCGGCGCGCAGATTGATCTCCGCCGGCGAACCGGCGCCTTCGACCATTACCAGCGGATACGCAGCGCTGAGTCGCTCGTGCGAGGCGAGCACCGCTTGCATCGCGATGGCCTTGTAATCGTGATAAGCGACGGCGTTCATCGTCGTCACCGCGCGGCCATGAATGATCACTTGCGCGCCGGTGTCGCTGTTGGGCTTGAGCAATACCGGATTCATATCGGTGTGCGGTTCAAGACCGGCCGCTTGCGCCTGCACTGCCTGCGCGCGGCCGATCTCGCCGCCGTCAGCGGTGACTGCGCTGTTGAGCGCCATGTTCTGCGGTTTGAACGGCACCACCGCCACGCCCTGGCGGGTGGCCCAGCGGCACAACGCCGTCACCAAAGTGCTTTTGCCGGCATCGGACGTAGTGCCTTGCACCATCAGAGTGGTCATGGGTGGTCCTTGGTGAAAGCTTGCAAAGCCTGTTCGAGACGCAGCGCTTGCGCGGCATCCGCTGGCAGGCCGAAACGCACACTGCTGTTGTGGCTGAACAGGCGCAGGAGGATGCCGCGCCGGGCGAGGAATTCGTGCAGCGCTTCGGCGTGCTCGGTGATCAGCCACTGAAACAGCGCGCAGCCACCCTGCGGTGCAAAACCGCAACGGGTCAGCAGCGCCGCCAACCGTTCGCTCGCTTCATCGCTGCGGATCCGCTGACGGGTATGGCCCTCGGTGTCTTGCAGGCACGCCGTACCGAGCACCCGCGTCGGCCCGCTCACCGCCCACGGCCCGACCTGTTCGGCGAGCAGTTTGAGCAACTTGCGCTCGGCCAGAACGAAACCGAGGCGCACCCCGGCCAGACCGAAAAACTTGCCGAACGAACGCAACACCACCAGCCCGACCTGATGCGCATAGGGCGCCAGGCTCAGTTGCGGCGTGTTGTCCATGAACGCTTCGTCGACTACCAGCCAGCCGCCGCGTTGCGCCAGCCGCGCATGCCAGTCGAGCAGGCGTGCCGGGGTCAGGCTGAGTCCAGTCGGATTGTTCGGATTGACCACCACCAGCACATCGAGACTGTCGAGAAAGAACTCGACTTCCTGCTCGAGCACTTCACGGACGATGTAACCGCTGCGCCGCCACGCTTCGGCATGCTCGGCATAGCACGGCGACAACACGCCGACCTTGCCGGCCCGGCGCAGACGCGGCAGCAACTGGATAGCCATTTGCGAGCCGGCGACCGGTAGCACCTGCGCGGCGCCGTAATAATCGCAGGCGGCCTGCTCCAGTCCGTCATCGGTTTCCGGCAAGCGCGCCCAGGCGCGTAGCGGGATCTCCGGGATCGGGAACGGCCATGGCGCGAGGCCGCTGGACAGGTCAAGCCAGTCGGCTTCGGCAATCCCGTAATCGAATGCAGCCTTGCGCAGCCGGCCACCGTGCTCAAGCATAAAATTCCGCCCCCAGGCAAAGCATCAGCAGCCACAACCATACGCCGCGCTGGACCAATTGCCAGCCACGGTCAATGGAATCGGCATCTGCCGGCGCACCTTCGCCCAGTTGCGGGCGCTCATGCAGTTCGCCGTGATAGATCGCCGGGCCACCCAACTCGACGCCCAGCGCACCGGCACCGGCCGCCATCACCGGGCCGGCGTTGGGGCTGTCCCACTGCGGCGCCTGAGTGCGCCAGCACTTCAGCGCGAGTCGGGTTTTGCCGAGCAGCGCGTAGGTCAATGCCACCAGACGCGCAGGAATGTAGTTCAACACGTCGTCGATTTTCGCCGCCGCCCAGCCGAAACGCTCGAAGCGTTCGTTGCGATAACCCCACATCGCATCAAGGGTATTGCTCAAGCGATACAGGACCACGCCCGGCGCGCCGGCGACGACAAACCAGAACAGCGCAGCGAACACTGCATCGCTGCCGTTCTCCAGCACCGACTCAGTCGCGGCGCGGGCCACGGCGTTGCTGTCCAGTTCATTGGTCTGGCGGCTGACCAGATAACCGACGCGCTTGCGTGCCTCGTCCAGATCATCGGCGCGTAACGCAGCCGCGACCGGCGCGACATGCTCGCCGAGGCTGCGCATGCCGAGGGCGCAATACAGCGCGAGAATCTCGACAATCCAGCCCACATAGGGCGCCCAGGAAAATGCCGTGGCGAGCAAGGTCAGCGGCAGTACCGCGATAACCCACGCGGTCACGCCATGGCTGCGCCAGCCACGGCCGCCGGCGTTGAAGCGTTGCTCGATGCGCCCGGCAAATTTGCCGAACGCCACCAGCGGATGCCAGCGTTTCGGTTCACCGAGCAGCGCATCCAGCGCTACCGCGGCGACACTCAGCAACGCCACACTCATTGACTCACTCCCCAATAATTTTCGTACAGCAACTCGTTCAGCGGTCGCGCCTGCGCCCAGCCTTCAAGTACCAGCATCGGCGCCGGGTAGAATTCCTTGACCGGGCCGAGACACAACACCGCCAGCGGCTTGGCACCGGCCGGCAACTTGAGCAAATCCGCCAAGGCTTGCGGTTCGAACAGCGAGACCCAGCCCATGCCCAGGCCCTCGGCACGGGAGGCCAGCCACAGGTTCTGGATCGCGCAGGACAACGAGGCCATGTCCATTTCCGGCAACGTGCGCCGACCGAAGATGTGCTTTTCGCGATCATCCATCAGCGCCGCGACCAGCACTTCTGCGCAATCGTTGATGCCTTCGACCTTGAGCTGCATGAACTCATCGCTGCGCTCGCCGAGGGCCTCGGCGGTGCGGATGCGCTCTTCTTCCACCAGATCGCGGATCTGCCCGCGCAGAGCGCGATCGCTGATGCGGATGAAGCGCCACGGCTGCATCAGGCCGACGCTCGGCGCTTGATGAGCAGCCTCGAGCAGACGGCGCAGCAGCTGCGGTTCGACGCTGCCGCCGGTGAAGTGGCGCATGTCGCGGCGTTCGGCGATGGCCTTGTAGACCGCCGCGCGTTCGGCTTCGGAGAATGCGTTGTCGGTCATGGCCCTTTCGCGAGCAAGCTCGCTCCCACAGGGTTCAGGTGATCCATTGTGGGAGCGAGCCTGCTCGCGAAGGCGGCCTCACGGTCTGGCGCAAACAATGCAGCAATCGCGGTCGGATTGGACGGAAAATAAAAGTGCACATAGGAAGCCGTCATCCGTCCCTCGCGATAAACCGCCTCAGCGCCGCGCCCGCCATTGGGACTCAGCCCACGGGCAATCGGCGTCAGCTCGGTGGTGGTCAGCGAATGATGATAGGTATGCCCACGCAACTCCCCTTCCGGCAGCTCAACCGCCTGCAACGCCAGCGCCGCGAGACGCTTCTGCATCGTTGCATCGCCCTTGAGCAAACCGACCAGCTCAGCACGGGTGCCTTCCACGTCGGTCAGCGAATCAAGCAGGTAAAGCATGCCACCACACTCGGCGAGCAACGGCTTGCCCGCCGCGTGGTGCGCGCGGATTGCTGCAAGCATCGTGGTGTTTTGCGCCAGCGCGACGTGGTGCAGTTCCGGATAACCGCCCGGCAAATACAGGCTGTCCGCCTCGGGCAATTGCGTGTCGCGGATCGGCGAGAAAAACTGCAGTTCGGCGCCCATCGCCCGCAGCAGATCGAGACTGGCGCCATAGGTGAATGCAAAGGCTTCATCACGGGCGACGGCGATGCGCACACCTTTCAATAAGGGCTCGGCGGCGATGAGGTCAGGCGCGGCGAATTCAACGGCGGGGGGCAGCGCAACCTGGCAACTGCTGGCCAGCGCATCGGCGGCCGCGTCGAGACGCAGATCCAGATCATTCAATTCGCTGGCCTGGACCAGGCCGAGGTGGCGGCTCGGCAATTCGATGCCGGTCTCGCGGGACAGCGCACCGTACCAGCGCAAACCTTCGGTGAGGCTGCCTTCGAGCAATTGCGCATGGCGCAAGGTGCCGACGCGGTTGGCCAGCACGCCAGCGAATGGCAAGTCCGGCTGATACTTCGCCAGGCCCAGCGCCAAGGCGCCAAAGGTCTGCGCCATGGCGGTGCCATCGATCACGCCGAGCACCGGCACACCGAAGTGGCGCGCCAGATCAGCGCTGGACGGCGTGCCGTCGAACAGGCCCATTACGCCCTCGATCAGAATCAGGTCGGCCTCGGCGGCGGCTTCCCACAACAGGCGGCGACTTTCCTGCTCGCCGACCATCCACATGTCCAGTTGATACACCGGCGCACCGCTGGCGCGCTCGAGGATCATCGGGTCGAGAAAATCCGGACCGCATTTGAATACGCGCACCTTACGCCCCTGATTGCGATGCAAACGGGCGAGTGCAGCGGTGACGGTGGTCTTGCCCTGACCGGAGGCCGGCGCGGCGATCAACACCGCCGGGCAGTGACGTGGTGGCTTCAAAGTTCGACGCCTTTCTGCGCTTTGATCCCGGCCTGAAAGGCGTGCTTGAGCATGCCCATCTCGGTGACCGTGTCGCCCATCTCGATCATTTCCGGCTTTGCACCGCGACCGGTGACCACCACGTGTTGCATCGGCGGACGCGCCTGCAAATCGCTGAGCACCTGATCGAGATCGAGGTAGCCGTGCTTGAGGGCGATGTTCAATTCGTCGAGCACCACCAGACCGATCGAAGGGTCGCGCAACAATTCGCGCGAGACTTCCCAAGCGGCGGTCGCCGCGGCGATGTCACGTTGGCGATCCTGGGTTTCCCAAGTGAAGCCTTCGCCCATGACGTGGAAACGCACCTGCTCGGGAAAGCGGCGGAAAAACAACTCTTCGCCAGTGCTGTTGCGGCCCTTGATGAACTGCACCACGCCGCACTGCATGCCGTGGCCCATTGCGCGGGCGAGCATGCCGAATGCCGAGCTGCTCTTGCCTTTGCCGTTGCCGGTCAGCACCAGCACAAGGCCACATTCGTCGGGCGAGTTGGCAATGCGTTCGTCGATCACGGCTTTCTTGCGCTGCATGCGCGCCAGATGGCGTTCGTCACGCTCGGGGGAATCAGTCATGGGGGGAGCTCTCCGTTGAGGCTGGATAACGGCGGGCAGGCACAAGAATAGACGGCAAAAAGCCTGGCATCGCCCACCGTGATGCCGCTGAGATGGATCAGGCCGGTCTCCGGGCTCATGAGCGGCGTTTCGCCGGACTGCGCGCCTTCCCGCTTCTTTCGAGGCAGTGGCTCAAGGCGCAGTTTTCACTCATTTACCGTTGCGGGGGCAGCGCCGGGATCGTCGTGGCTTCGCTTGAAGACCACCCTCACCGGCTTCCCTGTTTCACTCTGTCGACGCGGGGCCACAGAGCACCTGAAACAAGCGGCGAAGGTTAGAGGGTTGGGGGTGGAGCGTCAATTGAAGAGGCGCTTTGCGCGCGAATAACTGCCGTTGATCCATTGTGCAGCGGCAATCTTGTGCCAGACTGCGACAAGTGATATCAAAGAGCCATGCTTTTCCCGAAAAGCCCACTACAACAATAAGGATGACGACGATGCAAGGCATGATCATCAGCAACCCGCGCCTGGAATTTCTGCGCCCGGTGCTGGAACGCTGGTTTGACTGTATCGATCGCTACAACACCGTTCGCGGCGACAACGACACGCCGTACTGGCACGACGAGAAAGCCAATCTCGGCCTGCTCGCGGCAGCGGCGTGGATGGCTGAAATGGTCACGCTGAACGACACGGCCACGCGCAAACAGAACGAAGAAGGCGAACGCAATGCTCGCGCCGACCTGCTGATTGCCGGCGCCGAAGACCGCGCGTTCATTCAGGCCACGCAACGCTGGCCACGGGTCAACAACCTCAACCTGACCCAGGCACTGCTCGACATCACCGTTGATGCCAAGCGCATCAGCTACGCCAGCGATCTCAAGCTCGGCTGCCTCTTCGTCGCTCCGCAAAAACCTCAGCACAGCGCCAGCCCCGAAGAATTGCAGGACATGGTCGACGACCTGCAAAAGGAACACACCTGCGCCGTGGCCTGGTATTTCCCCTACGCCTATCGCAAATTGCACAGCGACGCGGGCAACTATCATCCGGGCATCGCCGTGCTGTTCAAGGAAGCCCGCGGTTGAGCAGTTGAACCATCGGGCCTGCGCCCTCCTCTATGTTTAGGAATGCATTCATAGGGAAGATCAGCAATGCGCAAGGCCCAACTCGCTCTTATCATCGCCGTCGCTGGCGGGCTCGCCGCCTGCGGTGAAACCTCCAGCCTGCAAGTCTCCGACGGCACCGGTCCGTCACCGAAACTGCCCGAACCGAACAAGACGCTGATCCCGACAGTGAACATCGCCCCGGCGGTGGGCTGGCCGGAAGGTGCGAAACCGACCGCTGCGGCCGGCACCCAGGTCGCGGCGTTTGCCGAAGGCCTCGATCACCCGCGCTGGCTCTATGTACTGCCCAACGGCGATGTGTTGGTGGCGGAAACCAACGCGCCGCCCAAGCCCGATGACAGCAAAGGCATTCGTGGCTGGGTGATGAAGAAAGTCATGGGCAAGGCCGGCGCCGGCGTGCCCAGCCCGAACCGCATCACCCTGTTGCGTGATGCCGACCACGATGGCGTCGCAGAAACCCGTACGGTGTTCCTGCAGAACCTCAACTCGCCGTTTGGCATGACGCTCGTCGGCAACGATTTGTACGTAGCCGACACCGACCGCCTGCTGCGCTTCAACTACGAGCCGGGCGCCACCGAGATCAAGACCCAACCGATCAAAGTCGTCGACTTGCCCGGCGGCACGCTGAATCACCACTGGACCAAAAACGTCATCGCCAGCAAGGACGGCAACAAGCTCTACGTCACCGTCGGCTCGAACAGTAACGTTGGCGAAAACGGTCTGGATCAGGAAGAAGGCCGCGCGGCGATCTGGGAAGTCGACCGTGCGACCGGCAATCACCGGATCTTCGCCTCGGGTATCCGCAACCCCAACGGCCTCGCCTGGGAACCCACCAGCGGCGCCTTGTGGACAGCGGTCAACGAGCGTGACGAAATCGGCAGCGATCTGGTGCCGGACTACATCACCTCGGTCAAGGACGGCGGCTTCTATGGCTGGCCGTTCAGCTACTACGGCCAGCACGTCGATGTTCGGGTCAAACCGCAGAATCCAGATCTGGTGGCCAAGGCCATCGCTCCGGATTACGCGGTCGGTCCGCACACCGCTTCGCTGGGCCTGACCTTCGCCGAGGGCAACCGCTTGCCGGCGCAATTCAAGGAAGGCGCATTCATTGGCCAGCACGGCTCGTGGAACCGCAAACCGCACAGCGGCTACAAGGTGATTTTCGTGCCGTTCACTGGCGGCAAACCGACCGGGCAGCCGGTGGATGTGCTGACCGGTTTCCTCGACAAGGATGAGAACGCGCTGGGCCGCCCAGTGGGCGTGGTCATCGATCAGCAAGGTGGCTTGCTGGTGGCGGATGATGTCGGGAACAAGGTGTGGCGCGTGTCGGCCAGCAAGTAAGTTAAGCGCGAAGCAAAAAATGTGGGAGCGAGCCTGCTCGCGAAAGCGGTTTATCAGTCAAATCATTGTCGACTGACACTCCGCCTTCGCGAGCAGGCTCGCTCCCACAATTAGTTATGCATACGCGCTAGGGGTTATGCGCCAGCTGCCCCGGCTGCAACACCCGCTTGGCGCTCAGATACGCCTTCTGCCAATAGGCCTTCGACAGGCTATCGAGCTTGACCGTGCCGCCAGTGGCCGGCGCATGCACGAAGCGCCCCTCACCGACGTAAATCCCCGCGTGACTGACCTGCGAGCCACCATTGGTGGCGAAGAAGATCAGGTCGCCGGTCTGCAGGCCTTCCTTGCCGACATTCGGCGCCTGCATGACGATCATTTCACGGGTCGAGCGTGGCAGCGAAATTCCCGCCGCGTCGCGGTAGACGAAACCGATCAGACCACTGCAATCGAAGCCGGAGTCCGGCGTGTTACCGCCCCAGCGGTACGGTGTGCCGACCAGGCCGAGGGCACGGAACAGCACGTCTTCAGCAACGGGGGAAAAAGCCTGGGAAGGAGCGAACACGATTGGCGCGCGAACCACGGGGGCTGGCGGCGGTGTGCGGCTGGCGCAGGCGCTGAGCAGCGCGGCGCAAAGGATCAAGGTGAGGCGGGCCGACATCGTCATAAGCAGAACATCCTGATCTGGCTGCGGCTTTCTCTGCCGAATGGACAGAAACAAAACCGCCTGCGTCATCACGCAGGCGGTTTGCCATCAATATAGATTCAGGATTCTAGCGGCTACGCGGCAAACTTCAAGTAAGACTTTAACTTCACCTTGTAAAGTTTAGGTCTACTCCGTTGCCGTGCCGTTTTGTCGCCGCGAACGCAGCGACATGCAGGTTACTTGCGAGCGGTGACCACGGTCGGCGCCATGGCGAGTGCACGCTTGGCTTCGATGAAAGTCTTGCTCCAGTAGCTGTCACCCAGGCTGTCGATGCGAACACCGCCGCTGCGACGACTGCTGGAGTGAATGAACTGGTTGTCACCCAGGTAGATGCCGGCGTGACTGACACGACCGCGACGACCATTGGTGGCGAAGAACAGCAGATCACCCGGCTCAAGGTTGCTGCGCGAAACCAGCGGCGCATCAACGTTGATCATTTCGCGAGTGGAGCGCGGCAGGTTCATGCCCGCCTCTTCGCGGAACAGGTAACCGATGAAACCGCTGCAATCGAAACCGGCTTCAGAGGTACCGCCGAAACGGTAACGAGTACCGATCAGGGACATGCCGCGTTCGAGGATGCTGTCAGCCAGTACAGGAAGCTGATAAGGCTTGCTGCCGTTGAACTGGTTGAGTTCTTTTTCGGTGTCCAGCTCTTCCTGGTAAATAACGGAAGACTGGGCGGTAGCAGAATTCTTGACCTGTTGCGGCGGCTCTTGAACCGGAGAATGAGCAGCACAACCGAATAACAGGGTAACGAGTGCGAGAGGCACGAGGGGTGCGAAGCGCTTTAGCATGGGCACGACCGTGGCTGATAGTTGTAAAGAAGCCGAGACTATGCCCGCTATCGTCCTCATTTGCAAATTCAATCGAACTTTATGTGACTTCCCGGTTTCGCGTTTACATCTAAGCGCGTAACTCGTCTGGCCGGTGAATCGGCGCAGGGACGCGGGTTTTCTGGCGCCTGAAAGCTGGCAAAAGCCCACTATCACCAGCCCAGAGTTTCCTTGAGGAAGGGAATGGTCAGCTTGCGTTGCGCTTGCAAGGAAGCCTGATCAAGCTGCTCGAGGAGATCGAACAGCGCGCTCATGCTGCGTGTGCCGCGAGTGAGAATGAAGTGCCCGACTTCATCGGTCAGGTGCAGACCGCGACGGGATGCGCGCAATTGCAGCGCACGCAATTTGTCTTCATCGGAGAGTGGGCGCATCTGGAAGATCAGCGCCAGGGTCAGGCGCGATTTCAGGTCGGCCAGCTTCACTGGCAATTCGCGCGGCGAAGTGGACGCGGCGATCAGCAGGCGCCGGCCGCTGTCACGCAGACGATTGAACAGATGAAACATCGCCTCTTCCCAGTCGGCCTTGCCGGCAATCACCTGCAAGTCATCCAGGCAGACCAGTTCGTACTGCTCAAGGTTGTCGAGGATTTCCACGCCGCGGTCCATCAACTCGGCCAGCGGCAGATACACCGCCGGTTCGCCCATCTGCTCGAAGCGCAGGCACGCGGCCTGCAACAGATGTGTGCGCCCGACGCCGTGTTTGCCCCACAGGTAGATCAGGCTCTCCGTCCACCCGGCGTCGGCTTCGCAGAGACGCTCGACATAGCCGAGTGCAGCGGCATTGGCGCCTGGGTAGTAGTTGATGAAGGTGGCGTCGTCACGCAGACGCACACCTAGGGGCAGCTGAATCGGTTTCATGCTGACTGAACAGTTCTCAAAGGAACCGTTAGTGGCCTCTGTGTAAAGTTGGCGAAGTTTATACCCGTGAGGCTGAGCGCACAATGCGACAGACCCCAAGCAAAATCAAAGGTTTGCGTTGACGCAGCGGTTTGATGACAGATTCTCTGGCGCCCTCGCTCGAACGAAACGGGGCAGCCCGGCCAAGCGCCGGGCCGCCCGTGCCATCACAGCTCAGGTTCGTCAACGCCGCTGTAGATCCCGGAATCCTTATACAAGTCGTGGACATGACGCACCAGCACCATGATCACCGCCGCCACCGGCAACGCCAGCAGAACGCCGGTGAAACCGAACAGCTCGCCGCCAGCGAGGATCGCGAAGATCACCGCCACCGGGTGCAAGCCGATGCGATCCCCGACCAGCAGCGGCGTCAGCACCATGCCTTCCAGTGCCTGACCGACCATGAACACTGCGACGATCCCGACCATCGGGTACAGATCGCCACCGAACTGGAACAATCCTGCGATCAGCGCCGCGCCAATGCCGATGACAAAACCCATGTACGGCACGATCGCCGCGAGCCCGGCAATCAGGCCGATCAACAGCCCCAGTTCCAGACCGACGATCATCAGGCCAGCCGCGTAGATCACCCCCAACGCAACCATCACCAACAACTGCCCACGCACGAACGCGCCGAGCACTTCGTGGCACTCGCCCGCCAGCGCAACCACGCGCTCTTCGCGATCACGTGGCAGCAGGCTGCGGATCTTGCCCATCATCACGTCCCAGTCGCGCAGCAGGTAGAAGCTCACCACCGGAATCAGCACCAGGTTTGCCAGCCAGCCGATCAGTGCCAGGCTCGACGCCGTCGCCTGACTCAGCACCACGCCGACGATGTCGGTGGTCTGGCCCATGTGCTCGCTGATCGCGGCTTTGACTTTATCGAACTTCCAGAAGCCGTCCGACAAACCAAGCTTCGCTTGCGCCCACGGCACAGCGGTGTGTTGCAACCAGTCGAGCATCTGCGGCGCCAGCTCGTACAGACGCAGCAACTGCTTGGCGAGCATTGGTACCAGCACCAGCAGCAACGCCGTAACGATCAGCGTGAACAAGGCAAACACGGCAATCACGCCCCAGGTTCGCGACAGCCCGAGCCGCTCCAGACGATCCACCAGCGGATCGAACAGATAAGCCAGCAACAACGCGACCAGAAACGGCGTGAGGATCGGGTGCAGCAACCATACAAACGCGCAAAGCAGGACTACCCCACCGAGCCAGAACCAACGCCGCGTATCGGCCATTTACCACTCCTGATGCTTCTATATAAGGAAAGACTTACCAGCGAAACCGCAACGACGGTGCCGCCGCTGCCGGGGTTGGCGCTGCCACCGCAGGCGCACCGTCAGCCGCAGGCTGGGCAGGCGCCACCGGGGCCGGCGCTTCGGCCGGCAGTTCCTGCAACTTCGCCAGCGACAATTGCGCGCGCAATTGATCGACGCTGCCATTGACCCGGTAGACGATCCGATCACCCTGCACGCTTTGCAGACGCACGCCGAACGGTTCGAGTAACCGCAGCAGCGCCGCATAATGCTCCAGATTCATGCCCTGCACTTCCAGGGTCTGCTGACCCGATGTGCCGGGCTTGGCGACAAATCGCGGCGCCAGACGCTCGGCCACCGCCAGCATCACCGCATCGGCAACGGCGGCCTGATCGGCGCCCTGTACGCTGCCGGCCTCTTTCTGATCACCGAGCCACAAGCGCCATTTCGCCTGCCACTGCCCGCCCTCTTCGCGCGCGTGCACCGCCAGCAAGGCGTCAGCGTTGTAGCGTTCCGAAGCACTGCGCAGGGGCGCGGGATCAGCGCTTTCCAGCGCAGGTGCGGTGGCGACCAGTTGCTCGCTGAGATCAGCCAGTGGCAAACGCAGTGGCAAACCGCGATGTTGTGCGGCCGTGCGCAACGTTGCGGCTGCGGTTTGACCGTCACCGACCAGGCTCGCACCTTCAGTTGAATCGTTCAGCCACCAGCCGAGGATCGACGGCCGACTGGCGCCCCACACCGGCAACCCGGCCCGGCGCAAGGCCTGCTCGGTGGTTGCCGGATCGAAGTCGACTTTCAGCACTTCCGGTGGCCCGGCGTCGAAACCGAACTGGCTGATGATTTGCTGCGGATCCTTGCGAATCGGTGCCAGCCCCGGGTTCTGCGCGGCTTTCGGGTCGCCGGTCAGGCGCAGCACCAGGGTATCGAGCGCCGCCTGCGTGGCGCGATCGCGCTCTTGCGGCGCCTGGCCGTTGACCGGTTGACGCACCTGATACAGGCCTTTGAGGTTTTCGGCATGGCTCGCCAGGCTGACCAGCGTCAGGCAGCCCACAAATAACAATTTACAAAAACGCATGGAAAATTCCCGTCGACAGGAGCGGCTGGAACACGCCGCGTGAACCGTTTGAGCAAGGCTGTGACCCCCACCCCTGGCAAAACATTCACACGGTGGCGGTAAGTTTTTGCACAGTCCTAACGATAGACGGTTAATCGCCACACCTTATACAGGCAGTCATACCCTGCGATTGCAAAAAATTTCCGCCGATATGGCCCTGCCCGTCGGTGCGAGGATGGCCGCTGCCCCTCAAGCCTGATAAAATCGCGCGCCTTCGCAGACCGGCAACAGCCGGGCCCCTCGAAACTCGCGTGAGGCGATCGCCCATCGAGTTCGATGTTCCCGCTGAACTCGGTCGTTACCCCCTGAATCCCCTCCCCTAAAGGCCTGGATCATGAGCAAGCAACCCTCCCTGAGCTACAAGGACGCCGGTGTAGACATCGACGCCGGTGAAGCATTGGTCGAACGCATCAAGAGCGTCGCCAAGCGCACTGCGCGCCCGGAAGTCATGGGCGGCCTGGGCGGTTTCGGCGCCCTCTGCGAAATCCCGGCCGGCTACAAGCAGCCAGTGCTGGTCTCCGGCACCGACGGCGTCGGCACCAAGCTGCGTCTGGCGCTGAACCTGAACAAGCACGACAGCATCGGCATCGACCTGGTCGCCATGTGCGTCAACGATCTGGTGGTGTGCGGCGCCGAGCCGCTGTTCTTCCTCGACTACTACGCCACCGGCAAACTGAATGTCGACACCGCTGCCCAAGTTGTCACCGGCATCGGCGCTGGCTGCGAACTGTCGGGTTGCTCGCTGGTTGGCGGCGAAACCGCTGAAATGCCAGGCATGTACGAAGGCGAAGACTATGACCTGGCCGGTTTCTGCGTCGGCGTCGTGGAAAAGTCGGAAATCATCGACGGCTCGAAAGTCGCCACCGGTGACGCCCTGATCGCCCTGCCATCGTCCGGCCCGCACTCCAATGGCTACTCGCTGATCCGCAAGATCATCGAAGTTTCCGGTGCCGACATCGAGAACACCCAGCTCGACGGCAAACCGCTGACCGACCTGCTGATGGCCCCGACCCGCATCTACGTCAAGCCACTGCTCAAGCTGATCAAGGACACTGGCGCGGTCAAGGCCATGGCCCACATCACCGGTGGCGGCCTGCTCGACAACATCCCGCGCGTGTTGCCAAAAGGCGCACAAGCGGTGGTTGACGTGGCCAGCTGGACTCGCCCGGCCGTGTTCGACTGGCTGCAAGAGAAAGGCAACGTTGATGAAACCGAAATGCACCGCGTATTGAACTGCGGCGTCGGCATGGTCATCTGTGTAGCTCAGGAGCACGTTGAAGTTGCCCTGAACACCCTGCGTGACGCTGGCGAGCAGCCTTGGGTCATCGGTCAGATCGCCGTGGCCGCCGAGGGCGCTGCGCAGGTCGAGCTGAAGAACCTCAAGGCTCACTGATGCCAAAGTCCTGTGATGTCGTGGTGCTGTTGTCCGGCACCGGCAGTAACTTGCAGGCTCTGATCGACAGCACGCGGACCGGCGACAGCCCGGTCCGCATCGCTGCGGTGATTTCCAACCGCGCCGACGCCTACGGCCTGCAACGCGCCCGCGACGCGGGTATCGCCACCCGCTCGCTGGATCACAAGGCATTCGAGGGCCGCGAGGCCTTCGATGCCGCACTGATCGAACTGATCGACCAATTCAACCCCAAACTCGTGGTACTGGCCGGCTTCATGCGCATTCTCAGCGCTGATTTCGTGCGCCACTACCAGGGTCGCCTGCTCAACATCCACCCGTCGCTGCTGCCCAAATACAAAGGGTTACACACTCATCAGCGCGCGCTGGAGGCCGGCGATACGGAACATGGCTGCTCCGTGCACTTCGTCACCGAGGAACTCGATGGCGGACCACTGGTCGTACAAGCAGTATTACCGGTAGAGTTGCACGACACGCCGCAGAGTCTGGCGCAACGAGTCCACGCTCAGGAACACCTGATCTACCCGATGGCAGTACGCTGGTTTGCCGAAGGCAGGCTGACACTCGGTGACCAGGGTGCTTTACTCGACGGCCAGTTACTCGCCGCCAGCGGCCACTTGATTCGACACTAGGAGATATTATGCGTCGCGCCCTGCTCTTCGCTTGCGCTCTGCTCGCCCTGCCCTTCGCGCAGGCAGCGGACCTTCAACCGTTCTCCGCCAGCTACACCGCCGACTGGAAGCAGCTGCCCATGAGCGGCACCGCCGAACGCAGCCTGACCAAGGAAGCCGACGGCGTCTGGAAGCTCAGCTTCAAGGCATCGATGATGATCGCCAGCCTGACTGAAGAAAGCACCCTGAAGCTGGACAAGGACACGCTGCTGCCGCAGTCCTACCACTTTGAACGCGGTGGTCTGGGCAAAGCGAAGAAAGCTGATCTGGACTTCGACTGGGCCAATAAACTGGTGACCGGCACCGACCGTGGCGACGCGGTGAAGATCCCGCTGAACCGTGGCATGGTCGACAAGTCGACCTATCAACTGGCGCTGCAGCACGACGTTGCCGCCGGCAAGAAAAGCATGAGCTATCAGGTCGTCGATGATGGCGAAGTCGACACCTACGACTTCCGCGTGCTGGGTTCGGAGAAGGTCGACACCAAGGCCGGCCAGATCGACGCGATCAAGGTCGAGCGCGTGCGCGATCCGACACAAAGCAAGCGCATCACCGTGCTGTGGTTCGCCAAAGACTGGGATTACCTGCTGGTGCGCCTGCAACAGGTCGAGACTGACGGCAAGGAGTACAACATCATGCTCCAGGACGGTACGGTCAACGGTAAGACTGTCAAAGGCAGCTGATCGACCGCAACAACAAAGAGCCCCGCGAATGCGGGGCTTTTTATTGCCCGCAGTTTACGCAAACACAACAATCCCTGTGGGAGCGAGCCTGCTCGCGAAGGCGTCTGCTCAGCCAACCTTTTCAGGGGCTGACACTGCGCTTTCGCGAGCAGGCTCGCTCCCACAGGTTTCAATTGCAATGGATTGCGCGGTCAGACAGAAAACCGCGCCACCATCCCGTTCAGATCCACCGCCAACTTCGACAACTCCTGACTCGCCGCACTGGTCTGATTGGCCCCTGCCGATGTCTGCATTGCCAGATCACGAATATTCATCAGGTTGCGATCCACCTCGCGCGCCACCGCTGCCTGCTCTTCCGAGGCACTGGCGATGATTAGATTGCGCTCGTTGATCAAGGTAAACGCCGAGGCAATTTCCTCCAGGGCCGAGCCTGCGCTCTTCGCCAGCTCGAGGGTCGAGCGCGCCCTTGAGTTGCTCTGCTGCATCGAACTGACCGCCGAATCGGTGCCCTGCTGAATCCCGCCGATCATCTGCTCGATTTCCTGGGTCGACTGCTGGGTGCGATGCGCCAGCGCCCGCACTTCATCCGCCACCACCGCAAAGCCACGCCCGGCATCGCCGGCGCGCGCGGCTTCGATCGCGGCGTTGAGGGCGAGCAGATTGGTTTGTTCAGCGATCGAGCGAATCACGTCCAGCACTTTGCTGATGCCATGAACCTTTTGCGCCAGCGCCTCGACCTGCGCGGCATTGTTGGTGACATCGCCAGCGAGAAACTCGATCGACGTCACCGTCTGCTGCACTTGCTCGCGCCCTTGCCGGGCGATGCGGTCGGATTCGCGGGAAGCTTCAGACGTGGCCACGGCGTTGTTCGCCACCTCTTCCACCGCTGCTGTCATCTGGTTGACCGCAGTGGCGGCCTGTTCGATTTCCTGACTTTGCTGATGCAAGCCGCGAGTGGCATCTTCGGTGACGCTGCTGAGTTCTTCGGCGGCCGAGGCCAACTGGGTCGACGACTCGGAAATGCGTCGGATCGTGTCGCGCAGATTGTGCTGCATGCTTTTCAGCGCTTGCAGCAGGCGCGCCGGCTCGTCTTTGCCAGTGATGTGAATGTCACCGGTCAAATCACCGCCGGCCACGACTTCGGCGACGCTGAGCGATTGCGACAACGGCACGACAATGCTGCGCGTCAGCAGCAACGCCAGGCCGACGGTAATCAGCGCAGCCATGGCGATCATTACTGCGACCCATAGCCGCGATTGCTTGAACACCAGCCGCGCGGCCTCAGTGGCCAGACCGGCATTCTGTTTATTCAACTCGACCAGCTCACGCAAAGTGGCGGCGATTTCATCGGCCAGCGGGCTCATCTGATCATTAAGAATCGCCGAAGCGTCTGCCACCCGATTCTGCGCTGACAGCTGTAGGACTTGTGCTTGAAGCTCAAGGTATTTGTGCTCGGTGCCCTTGAAGCGTTCGAACAATACGCGCTCTTCCGGCAAAACGATCAACGCGTCATAACGCTGCTGCGCTTCGCTCAAGCCACTGCGCAGTTCGTCGAGCTTGGCGACATTCTGCTCCAGTGCCTTGGGGTCACGGTTGAGCAACAGGCGCATGGTCAGTGCACGCAGACGCAGCATGTCCTGACTCATCTCCCCCACCGCCATCACGCTTGGCAGCCAGTTGTTGTCGACTTCATCGGACTGCGCTCGCATGTTCGACATTTGCAGCAAGGCGAACGCGCCGAGGGCAAACACCATCAGGGCCAGCAGGCCGAAACCGAGACCGGCGCGCGGGGCAATATTGAGACTACGGATATTCATCACTCTGGCTCCTTCCAAAAGCGCTGCATCAGCCTGCAGCGGGTTGCTTTAGAAGGTATCGGCATTGCCGTGAAATTGCGTAAGACGAAAAAGCGATAGGCAGACGAGCGGCTAGTCCGAACTCATGGCTTTGACGTTTCAGCGCGGACCGGCGGGTTTACCAGTGTTGCGCGGCAATATCGCCAGGAAGTTATCGCGCGCGACTTTGCGCGCCACCGCTTCCGGCAGCGCATCGAGAAACGGCTTGTAGCTGTGCATTTCCTGACCGAGTTTGTTGAACCGTCCTACCACGTCAGAGCCGAGCATGAAGCGCTCGGGAAACTTTTCCACCAGCGCCAGCCATTCGGCGCGGGGCTTGCCCTGCTCGTCCAGCAAGTACGGCGTGAGCATGCTCCACGACAGGTCGATAAACAGATTCGGATAGGCCTCAAGCATGCGCGTCAGGGTCGGCAGGAGAAACGGCAACTGGGTCTGATGCCGATGGATCTCGGCGCTGGTGCCGGCATGCGCCCAGATGAATCGCGTGTGCGGATGATTGCGCAGCGGCTCTTCAACTTCCTTCAGGTACAGCGGATTTTTCTCACGCTTGGAAGTGATGTTGGAATGCAGCATCACCGGCAGATCGTTTTCCGCAGCGAGGTGATAGATCTTGGTCATTGCCTCGTTGTTCGCTCGAGGCGTGTCGCCGGAGGTCAGCGCGGTCAGGTCATCGTGCCGGGTGAACACCTCGCCGATGCCCTGCCACAAACCCGGATACAGATCGAGCATGCGCTGGATGTGCGCGGCGGAATTCTTGTCATTGGGATTGAAGCCGGACAGGAACGGATGAAAGTACTGGCGCTGCTCCGGCGCAAGTTTTTCCACCGCGTCGGCAATGATCACATCGGTGGCGCTGTACCAATAGGCATCGGCGTCATCACCGGCGTAATAACGCGGGCGCTTGGGTTCGTCTTCATGCCATTTCTTCGCCACGGGAATGCCGGAAATCATCACGTGCTCGATGGAATTTTCTTTCATGGCCGTGAGCAATTTCTGCATGCCGGCGCTTTCCTGGAAAAAATCCACGTAATGCAGGTGCGCATCGCTGTAGGTGTATTCGCGGGCACTGGCGCTACCAGCGAACAGCAGCAGACAGGCAAGACTCAGACGAGACAAGGACACAAGTAATCTCCGGCAGATGGGCATAGCCTAGACCGCGCCCGAACGACAAGGGTTCATCCCTGCCGAAAAGCGGAACGCCCACTGCCGGGAATGCTCTATAACTGCAGGGTCTGCTTTGATCGAACGATTTTTCCTGCCGCCTGTGAGGTTTCCATGACTGTTACCGTCAATACCGTCTCCGCCGAAGGTTTTCGTCACACCGTCCAGATCGACGACCACGAATTGTTTGCCGATGTACCGAAAACCTCCGGGGGTGAAGGCACCGCGCCCGAGCCACACGATTACTTCGACGCTGCGCTGGGCGCCTGCAAAGCGCTGACCGTGAAAATGTATGCGAAGAAAAAAGACATCCCGCTCACCGGCGTGGGAGTCGAGGTAAAGCGCGACAACAGCCAGGAACAGAAAGGCAAATACGCCCTGCATGTCACGCTTACGCTCAAAGGCGTACTCACCGACGCCCAGCGCGAGGAACTGCTGCGTGTGGCCGATCGCTGCCCGATTCACAAATTGATGACCACCAGCGAAGTCAGTATCGAAACCCACGCACCACAAGGCTTCGACAGCCAATAATCCTCCTGATGCCAGCGGCGGGTTATGCTTCTGGCATCACCCGCTCAGCCTGGAATGCACCATGGACACGCCACTCCTGATCATCCGCCCGCGCGCCGAAGACGTCGAAGGCCAGCCGATCCTGCGCCCGCTGCCGTCAGCCAAATGCCGCAATGTCGGACCTTTCGTGTTTTTCGACCACATGCTCGAGACGATTTATCCGACGGGTAAAGGCATGGATATCCGACAGCATCCGCACATTGGCCTGTCGACACTTACCTATCTGTTCGAAGGGCAATTGCAGCACAAGGACAGTCTGGGCTCCGATCAAGTGGTCGGCGCCGGCGATGTCAGCTGGATGACCGCTGGCAGCGCCATCGCCCACGTCGAGCGCACGCCTGCGCCACTGCTCGCCGAGACCTTCACCCTGCACGGCCTGCAAGTCTGGCTGGCCTCGCCCAAGGCACACGAACAGGGCCCGGGGCATTACAGTCATCACCCGGCAGCGACGTTGCCTCTCAGCGATAACCTTGGCGTGCAGATTCGCATGATTGCCGGGTCAGGCTTTTGCCTGGAATCGCCGGTGCCGGTGCTTTCTCCTACGTTGTATGCGGAAGTGAAGATGCAGACCGCGACCACATTGCTGATTCCGGCCGAGCATGAAGAACGCGCGGTGTATGTGTTGAGCGGGGATGCGCAGTTGAATGGCGAGGCGATCGAGCCGCATGCGCTGGTGGTGTTGCCGGTTGGCGAAGAGATGAGCCTGTTTGCCGAAAGCGATGTGCACGCGGTGGTGTTCGGCGGCGCGGCGCTGGACGGGCCGAGACGGATCAACTGGAATTTTGTTGCCAGTGATCCGGCGGCGATTGATGAGGCACGGCGCAAGTGGGCGGCCGGGGATTGGCCGACGGTGCCGGGGGAAGTCGAGCGGATCGAACTACCGCGCTAGGCCGCTTACCCTCACCCCAGCCCTCTCCCAGAGGGAGAGGGAGCCGACCGAGGCGTCTTGCGTTATACATCGACCTGAAAAGTCTCGGCGATTATGGATTCGCCTGTTCACGTTCAGGTCGACGCCACTCCCGAGCAACCCCCAATCAGTCCCCTCTCCCTCCGGGAGAGGGCTAGGGTGAGGGGCTTTTCGCTTTTAACCGTTGAACACCTCATCCAGCAAATCATGCATCGACTTGAACGCGCGCTTGGCGGTCTTTTCGTCGTACATCATCTTGCCCGGTACATTGGCATGCGGGTCGGTAAACGAGTGCACCGCGCCGCCGTAGCTGAGCAGTTGCCAGTCGACCTTCGCCGCGTTCATCTCATCTTCGAACGCTGGCAGTTGCTCCTTCGGCACCAACGGATCGGATGCGCCATGCAGCACCAGCACCGAGCCCTTGATGTTCTGCGCATCCGCCGGGTTCGGCGAATCCAGCGTGCCGTGGAACGACACCGCCGCTTTTACCGGCGCGCCGGTGCGGGCCAGGTCCAGCGCACAGCAACCACCGAAGCAGAAACCGAACACCGCCAGTTTTGACGTATCCACAGCGGCTTCGCCCTGGCTCTGCAATTGCTCAAATGCCACTTGCAGACGTTTGCGCAACAGCGCGCGGTCGTCCTTGAGCGGCATCATCGCTGCCAGCGCCTCATCAGCGTTCTGCGGACGTACGCTCTGGCCGTAGACATCCGCGATCAGCACCACGTAACCCTTGGCCGCTACCGCTTTGGCGATGTCTTCGGCACCGGCGCTGACGCCCATCCAGTTCGGCGCCATCAGCAAACCCGGGCGCGCAGCCTTGTGCTCGGCGTCGAACGCCAGGCGACCTTCATAGGCCTGGCCGTCAATCTGATAGACCACGGAACGTACAGTGACTTGGCTCATTTCTGACTCCTGATTGAGTAAACACCAGAACGAAAAAACCCGCCGAAGCGGGTTTTTCCTACAACGTGATCAAACCGACAGTTCAACCAGCAGCTTGTTCAGCCGGCGCACGTAAGCGGCCGGATCCTTCAAGCTGTCGCCAGCCGCCAGGGCAGCCTGATCGAAGAGGATGTGCGACAGGTCGCCAAAACGCTCTTCGCTCTGCTCGCCATCGAGTTTCTCGATCAGCGGGTGGCTCGGGTTGAATTCGAAGATCGGCTTCGAATCCGGGACTTTCTGCCCGCTGGCTTCGAGGATCTGGCGCATTTGCAGGCCCAGGTCCTGTTCGCCGATGGCCAGAATGGCCGGCGAATCGGTCAGACGATGGGATACGCGGACTTCAGCCACGGAATCACCCAGAGCAGTTTTCAGGCGCTCGACCAGACCCTCTTTGGACTTGGCGACTTCTTCAGCGGCTTTCTTGTCCTCTTCCGAGTCCAGGTTGCCCAGATCGAGGTCACCGCGCGCCACGTCGACAAACGTCTTGCCGTCGAATTCGCTGAGGTAGCTCATCAGCCACTCGTCGATGCGATCGGTCAGCAGCAGCACTTCGATGCCTTTCTTGCGGAAGACTTCCAGGTGCGGGCTGTTCTTGACCTGCGCGTAGGTTTCGCCGGTGAGGTAGTAGATCTTGTCCTGACCTTCCTTGGCGCGGGCCAGGTAGTCAGCCAGACCGACAACCTGCTCGCCGTCGTCGCCCTGGGTCGATGCGAAACGCAGCAGACCGGCAATCTTCTCTTTGTTGGCGAAATCTTCTGCCGGGCCTTCTTTCATGACCTGACCGAAGTTCTTCCAGAAGCCCTTGTATTGCTCAGGCTCGTTCTTCGCAAGTTTTTCCAGCATGTCGAGCACACGCTTGGTCAGCGCGGTTTTCATCGAATCTATGATCGGGTCTTTCTGCAGGATCTCCCGCGACACGTTCAGCGACAGGTCGTTGGAATCGACCACGCCTTTGATGAAGCGCAGGTACAGCGGCAGGAACGACTCGGCCTGATCCATCACAAACACACGCTGCACGTACAGCTTCAGGCCTTTCGGCGCTTCACGCTGGTACAGGTCGAACGGTGCGCGGGCCGGCACGTACAGCAGCGAGCTGTACTCGAGCTTGCCTTCAACCTTGTTGTGGCTCCACGACAGCGGATTCTCGAAGTCGTGAGCGATGTGTTTGTAGAACTCCTGGTATTCCTCGTCTTTGACTTCAGTGCGCGGACGGGTCCACAGGGCGCTGGCACGGTTGACGGTTTCCCATTCAACGGCCGGAGCCTCTTCGCCTTCGGCCGCAGTGACTTCCTTCGGCAGTTCGATCGGCAAAGCGATGTGGTCGGAGTACTTCTTGATAATGTTGCGCAGACGCCAGCCATCAGCGAATTCGTCTTCGCCGGATTTCAGGTGCAGGACGATGCGGGTGCCGCGCTCTGGCTTGTCGATGGTGGCGACTTCGAACTCGCCCTCGCCTTTCGACGACCAGTGCACGCCTTCGCTGGCGGCAGTGCCGGCGCGACGGCTATATACATCAACCTTGTCGGCAACGATGAAGGCTGAGTAGAAGCCGACACCGAACTGGCCGATCAGGTGCGAATCTTTCTTCTGATCACCGGACAGGTTTTTCATGAAATCGGCGGTGCCGGATTTGGCGATGGTCCCCAGGTGGGTGATCACATCGTCACGGTTCATGCCGATACCGTTGTCTTCGAGGGTGACGGTCTTGGCGTCCTTGTCGAAGCTCACACGGATTTTCAGGTCAGCGCCACCTTCGAGCAACTCAGGCTTGGCCAGGGCTTCGAAGCGCAGCTTGTCGACAGCGTCAGAGGCGTTCGAGATCAATTCGCGAAGGAAAATTTCCTTATTCGAATACAGCGAATGGATCATGAGGTGCAGCAGCTGCTTTACCTCGGTCTGGAAGCCCAGGGTTTCCTTTTGAGTTTCCACACTCATGGTCATCAAACTCCAATCAGATGGCAGTGGCCGCGACCCGAAATGGTCTGCGGCGGGTTGTCATCTGAGTTGGGGGCGCTGTTCAGGATTTCAAGGGCTCATCAATTTTGAAGTGCGCGCGGGCGGTGGCGATCGGTTCGGCCTCGGTACTCTGCCAGGCAGTGACCGCTACGTTAGCGACGCGACGGCCTTGACGGCAGACCTGACACCTGGCCCAAGTGTCGCGAAACTGCCCGG
Organism: Pseudomonas sp. Sample_20; assembly: GCF_004307585.1. Lineage (NCBI taxonomy): Bacteria > Pseudomonadati > Pseudomonadota > Gammaproteobacteria > Pseudomonadales > Pseudomonadaceae > Pseudomonas > Pseudomonas sp. Sample_20. The sequence goes on from NZ_RCOA01000129.1 coordinate 26,513, forward strand.
CGCGCAGGTAATCGAGGGAAAAATCGATGATCTTCGGCACACCCGGCGTGCCGGTGAAAATCAGCAAATGCAGGGCCGCGGCCAGCTCCATGAAGCCGGCAATCACTCCGCCATGGATCGCCGGCAATAAAGGGTTACCAATGTTGTCCTTGTTCGCCGGCAGCTTGAACAAGAGCTCATCGCCGACCCGCGAACATTCGATACCGATCAGCCCGGCATAAGGAATCAACGCCAGCAGCGGCGCGTAATCGCCCTGCGCGTGAGCCTGGTGCAGCTGCTCCCTGAGATCGTTGCTCATTGGCTCGCTCCCTTGATCGCGCCCGCGAAACCCTTGCTGCCCTTCAGACCGATGCCCATGCGCATGAATGTGCCGACGACGTGAGCAATCGGTTGCTCGGGATCGTCCTGGTAAGCAAAACCACGGGCAAAGATCACGTCGGTGGTGACGCGATAGCACTGGGCAAAGCCGTACACCGCTTTGTTCGGTTTGGCGGCGTGCATGTAGTCAATGCGCAGATCGAGGGTCGGACAGACTTCGAACTCTGGCAGCACGCACAGGGTCGACATGCCACATGCAGTGTCCATCAACGAAGTGATGGCACCGCCATGGATGACTCCGGTTTCGGGATTGCCGACGATTTTTTCGCTGTACGGCAGGATCACCGTCAGCCCTTCGCTGGAAGCACTGTGCACTTGCAGACCCAAGACCTGACAGTGTCGCAATGCCGATAAAAAGCGCGTCGCGCGCTCAAAAACGGGGTTTTCGGCCATGTGATAATTACTCGCGTTTGGGCCTTGTGCCAGTAGTGAGAAAAGCGGCAAAAGTTCCGTGATAAAACAAACTTATATATCTGAAACAATTGAGGAACTTAACCCGTAGCGCCGAGTTCTTAAGGCCAGTAGTTATTTTCCATAAGGAGATACACCCCATGCGTAAGACTTTAGCTATTGCCTTGATGTTGACCGCTTCCCTCGGTCTCGCTGCCTGCGATAAAAAATCCGAGGACAAAGCTCAAGATGCCAACCAACATGCTGAGCAAGCTCAGCAAGACATGAACAAAGCTCAGGATAAAGTGAACGACGCAGCAAAAGAAAACGCCGAAGCTGCCAAAGCTCAGGCTGAATCGAACGCCGCTGCTCAGGAAGAAGCCGCCAAAAAGCAATAAGCTTTCTGGTGTGAAAGAAAACCCGCCAAGTGCGGGTTTTCTTTTGCCTGCGATTTACCGGTTAGAGCAACACGGTTCTAAAAGTCGGACTAATCATCAGCAACAACGAACACACAAAGCCAACTAGCCACATCAGGCTGCGCAACTTCGCCAGATCCGCCAGATAGAACCACAGATAGAACACTCGCGAGATCACGAAGATGATCGCCAGCGCATCGATCAACCAACCCGCGGTTTGCGTGGTATGCGCCATCAGCACGCCGACGGCGAAGAGGATGAAGGCTTCGATGGTGTTCTGATGGGCCGCCAGCGCCCTCGCACCGAAGCCAGTCAACTGCGCCTGCTGCTGCCGCGGCAGGTGATTGTCATACCCGCCCTGCTCTTTCATGGCCTTGGCCACCGGCATACGCGCCACGTAGATCAATAAAGCACTGATAAACACACACCAGAACGGAATACTCATCAAACAGCCTCTTTGTTCGTCTCAGGGACGGGCGCCTCTGTAGGGGTATAGACCATGACATCGAGAACGTCGGAATGAAACTCGCGGCGATACAACACCACCACGACTCCCGCGCTCATGATCATGAACAGCCACGGACTGACGAACCAGGCCAGCATACTCATGCCGAAGTAATAAGAACGCAGGCCGAAGTTGAACTGGTTGGCCGCCATCGAAATCACCCGCGCCGCCCGTGAAGCGAAGGCCTTGCGTTCCTGCTCGGTCAGTTGGCGCTCGCCGATCATCGGCGCTGAACCGACCAGAATCGCCGCGAAGTTGTATTGGCGCATGCACCAGCTGAACGTGAAGAACGCATAGACGAACACCAGTGCCAGGCACAGCAACTTGATCTCCGACATGCCCTGCGACGCCTGCTGCACCATCGGAATATCCGCCAACAACGACACGGCTCGGTCGGACGCACCGAGCACGGTGAGAATACCGGCGAGGATGATCAGCGTGCTGGACGCGAAAAACGAGGCGTTGCGCTCCAGATTGCCGATCACGCTGGCATCGGCGATGCGGTTGTCACGCAGCAGCATGCGGCGCATCCAGTCTTCGCGGTAAAGGTGCAACACGCTGGCCAGACACGCCGTATCACGGGCCTTCCAGGTGGCATAACGGGTGTAACCGCCCCAGCAGACGACGAACCAGACGGCGGCGAGCAAGTGGATCAGATTGGCTTGGATGAACGACATTCGTTGTCCTGAGCAAGAGGAATGATGGAGGGAACCCTTCGTTTCGACGTGTTGGCTCGTAAAAAGACACGCTCATTGAAGAGTCAAATTTATTCAAAATAGACCGCAGCTATCAGTTTTCAGAGGCTTATACCTGTCAACTCTGACAGTAGCGCTGAGGGTATGGCGAGGCATAAGGTCGTTTTCTCAAACGGGAACACTGACCGCTCCCCTATCAGACAAGGATTTGAGCATGAGACCTTTGAACGCTGCGCTGCCCATTGACACAACGTTTGGCAACCGGGGGTACGCCGAGTCATTTGCTGCGGGAAGCCAGGCTTTGAACATCGCAGGCTTGCGCCCGGATGGAAAGATCCTTCTCGTGGGACAAACTTTTGTAGAGGGCAAGGCCAGTTTTCATTTGGCGCAATTACTGGCAGACGGTACTAACGATACTGGCTTCAACGAAAACGGTTTGATCGTAGGTACGTTTACAGGTTCGGGACAAGCCAGCGGCACTGGCGCCTGTCTTTATAAAGACGGTAAGGCGCTGCTTTTTGGGTATCAATATGATGAGGACCAAGGAACTCGATTTGCGCTTGCCAGATTCTTCGCTGATGGTGAAAGAGATCGCGATTTCGGTCTCGATGGGACGGTTTACGTCCCTTTCCTGCCACAGTCCGAATCGCAATTGCCAAAACCGGAAGCTTCCATCAAGTCGCAATCCAGAACCAGGTTAGTACTGACTGCTGATGAAAAAATCCTCGTCGGTCAAAGCAACCGACTGTTCAGACTTGATCAGAAAGGAGATTTCGATACCGCTTTCAACAACAAAGGCTGGCTGGATCTTGCAATGGGCATTGCTTCGATTTCAGTGGCAGAGGATGGAGTAATCACAGTCGCAGGTTCGAGGGCTGGAGAAGGAAAGATTGTGCGCCTGAACGTCGATGGAACACCCCATAAAGACTTCGGCGATGATGGCACCGGGACCGTCTACATTCCATCGGATTACCCGGCCAGCGTACGAAGCCTGATGTTACGTGCTGACGGCAGCTTCTTTGTTGCTGGCCAGGTCGACACATCGCCTGACGACGTTTGGGGTAAAGGACGCAAAGCAATGATGGCCGCGTACAACCCGAACGGTAGACCAAATCTCGCATTCAATCAGGGTAAGCCTGTAGTCACTGATCTTGGATTAACCGACGGTTGCACTTTGTTCGATCTGAGTGGGGAGCCTGAGGATGGCTTGGTTGTGGTGGGGAGTACGGGGCAAATAACCAGGGAGCAAATGCTTGCCTGCCGCTATCTGGCAACGGGTGAACTGGACACAACCTTTGGAGATGGCAAGGGATACGTAACTCACTTTATGGGGCCCGGTATGCAATGGATCTCGGTGGCAGTGCAGCCCGACAAGCGAATACTCCTGAGCCGTGACAGCGACAACGTCAATGTGGAAGCTCTGGTCGTACGTTATCTGGGCTGAGGATTATCAGCTCTGATAAAAAATGCCCCGTATCGATTGATACGGGGCATTTCTGTTTAACCGGGGCTGACCCACTTGTGGCGGGTCCGAACCCCGTCAGGCAGTGACTTCGCTGCGCTTGCCCAGCAGGCGATCACAGACCACGGCGACCACCAGGGTCATCACGCATGGCACCAGCCATGCCAGCCCTTGCTCGCTCAGCGGCAGATGGGTCAGCTGAGTTGGCATCCAGTCGGCCAGACCAGCGCCTTTCAAGGCGTCGATGGTGCCGAACAGGAACGACACCAGCATCACCGGGCCAAGAATGCGCCCGTGCTCATGCCAGAAATCCTTACAGAAGCTCAGCGCGACCAGAACGATGCACGGCGGGTAGATCGCAGTGAGTACCGGAATCGAGAAAGCAATGAGCTTGGTCAGACCAAGGTTGGAGACCAGCAGCGAGAACGCCGCGAGGGTAATCACCAGCGTCTTGTAGGACAGTGGCAGCACACGGCTGAAGTATTCAGCGCAGGCACAGGTCAGACCGACCGCCGTGACCAGACACGCCAGCGAGATCAGCACCGCAAGGAAACCACTGCCCAGCGAACCGAAGGTGTGCTGCACGTACGCATGCAACACCGCCGCGCCATTAGTGGCGCCGACCGCGACTTCATGGCTGCCGGACCCGAGGCGGAACAGGCTGACGTAGACCAGTGCCAGACCCACGCCGGCAATCAGCCCGGCAATGATCGCGTAACGGGTGATCAGCGCTGGCGACTCGACGCCACGGGAGCGGATCGCGTTGACGATAACGATGCCGAATACCAGTGCGCCGAGGGTATCCATGGTCAGGTAACCATTGATGAAGCCTTGGGAAAACGGTGCCGCCACATACTCTGGAGTGCCGTGACCGATGTCACCCGCCGGCAAGGCGAACGCGGCGATGCCCAGTACTGCCAGCGCAATGATTTTCAGCGGCGCGAGGAAGCGGCCCACGGTATCCAGCAAACGCCCAGGGTAGAGCGAAATGAAGAACACCAGCAGGAAGTACACCGAGCTGTAGAGGAACAGCGCCAGCGGGCTCTCGCCGGTCAACGGCGCCAGACCCACTTCAAAGGATACGGTCGCGGTACGCGGAGTGGCGAACAGCGGCCCCACAGCCAGATAGCATGCCGCCGCGAGGATACCGCCGGCGATCTTGCCGATCGGGCTGCTCAGTGCATCCATCGCGCCGCCGACCTTGGCCAGCGCCACCACAGTGACTACCGGCAAACCAACGGCGGTAATCAGAAAGCCCAGCGCAGCCATCCAGACGTGAGGTCCGGCCTGCAAGCCAACGATCGGCGGGAAAATGATGTTACCGGCCCCGACAAACAGGGCAAACGTCATAAAACCAAGTGCCAGGATGTCCTGACCTTTCAAAACTTTCATTAAGGTAATACCACACTACTGAAATCGGAATTTAGAGGGGGATTGCCCTGTTGGATTAGGGAAATGCTGTCGATCCGTATGGGACTGACCCTTAAAGCGCGTGGCTGCCTTGTGGGCGGCGGACGCAAAAATGGCGGCCAGCCTAACGAATTTGGCTGACAAACGCACTGTTGGAGGGCGAACTATCCGATACGCGACGTTTCCGTGTCGCGTTTACATATCTATTTTTCATACAGAGAACACGTATTCATCACAGCAAACCTGTGGCGAGGGGATTTATCCCCGTTGGACTGCGCAGCAGTCCCAAAGAATCCGAGCTGGAACTGCCTGACTGATCATGGTCGCTTGCATGGGGGCCGCTTCGCAGCCCAGCGGGGATAAATCCCCTCGCCAAAACAGCGCTCAAAATTCTCATACGCCAGAAACGACAAAGGCCACCCGAAGGTGGCCTTTGTTGCTGGAGCTAAAAAGTCAGCCGAAGCTTACTTCTTCACTTCCCAGCCAGTCAGCTCGGCCAGGGCCTTGCCGATGTCTGCCAGCGAACGCACGGTTTTAACGCCTGCGTCTTGCAGCGCAGCGAATTTCTCGTCTGCAGTGCCTTTGCCGCCAGAGATGATTGCGCCAGCATGGCCCATGCGCTTGCCCGGAGGAGCAGTCACACCAGCGATGTAGGAAACAACCGGCTTGGTCACGTTAGCCTTGATGTAGGCAGCCGCTTCTTCTTCAGCCGAACCGCCGATCTCGCCGATCATCACGATCGCCTCGGTCTTCGGGTCTTCCTGGAACAGCTTCAGGATGTCGATGAAGTTCGAACCCGGGATCGGGTCACCGCCGATGCCGACGCAAGTCGACTGACCGAAACCGGCGTCAGTGGTCTGCTTCACAGCTTCGTAGGTCAGGGTGCCGGAACGCGAAACGATACCGACCTTGCCTGGCAAGTGAATGTGACCTGGCATGATGCCGATCTTGCATTCGCCTGGGGTGATCACGCCTGGGCAGTTAGGGCCGATCAGGACTACGCCCAGCTCGTCGCACTTAACCTTGGCGTCCAGCATGTCCAGGGTAGGAATGCCTTCGGTGATGCACACGATCAGCTTGATGCCGCCGAAGGCAGCTTCCAGGATCGAGTCTTTGCAGAAAGGAGCCGGAACGTAGATCACGCTGGCGGTAGCGCCAGTGGCAGCTACTGCGTCTTTTACGGTGTTGAACACTGGCAGACCCAGGTGCTCGGTGCCGCCCTTGCCTGGAGTTACGCCACCAACCATCTTGGTGCCGTATTCGATGGCTTGCTGGGTGTGGAAACTACCTTGCGAACCGGTAATACCCTGGCAGATAACTTTGGTGTCTTTATTGATCAGGACGCTCATTATTTGCCCTCCGCAGCTTTGACAACTTGTTGAGCAGCGTCGGTCAGGCTGGTAGCAGCGATGATGTTCAAACCGCTTTCTGCCAGTACTTTAGCGCCCAGCTCAGCGTTGTTGCCTTCAAGGCGAACAACAACCGGGATTTTCACGCCGACTTCTTTCACAGCGCCGATGATGCCTTCGGCAATCATGTCGCAGCGAACGATGCCGCCGAAGATGTTGACCAGTACTGCCGCGACGTTCTGGTCGGACAGGATGATCTTGAACGCTTCAGTAACGCGTTCCTTGGTAGCGCCACCACCTACGTCGAGGAAGTTGGCTGGCTTGCCGCCATGCAGGTTGACGATGTCCATGGTACCCATGGCCAGACCGGCACCGTTGACCATGCAGCCGATGTTGCCTTCCAGGGCTACGTAGTTCAGTTCGAACTTGGCAGCGTGCGCTTCGCGCGGATCGTCCTGCGACGGATCGTGGAAAGCCTTCAGCTTAGGCTGACGGTACATGGCGTTGGCGTCGATGTTGATCTTCGCGTCGAGGCAGTGCAGATCGCCGTCAGCCTTGATCACCAGCGGGTTCACTTCCAGCAGAGCCAGGTCGTGGTCTTTGAACAGCTTGGCCAGACCTACGAAGATCTTGGCGAACTGAGTGACCTGCTTGCCTTCCAGACCCAGCTGGAATGCCAGCTCGCGACCCTGGGATGGCTGAGCGCCAACCAGTGGATCGATAGTGGCCTTGAGAATTTTTTCTGGAGTGTCGTGAGCGATTTTCTCGATGTCCACGCCACCTTCGGTGGAAGCCATGAACACGATGCGACGGCTCGAACGGTCAACGACAGCGCCCAGGTACAGCTCTTTAGCGATATCAGTGCACGATTCAACCAGGATCTTGGTGACTGGCTGGCCATTGGCATCAGTCTGGTAAGTCACCAGACGCTTGCCCAGCCACTGCTGTGCGAAGGCTTTGGCGTCTTCTTTGCTGCGAACCAGCTTTACGCCGCCCGCTTTACCGCGACCACCGGCGTGAACCTGGGCTTTGACGACCCACTCGTTGCCGCCGATCTTGTCGCAAGCTTCTGCTGCTGCTTCCGGGGTGTCTACTGCGTAACCAGTGGAAACTGGCAGGCCGTATTCAGCGAACAGCTGCTTACCCTGATACTCGTGAAGATTCATGCTTTTTACCGTCTTCGTTAGGTACTGCGCATTCGGCGCTGCGCTCGTTTGAGTGCCGCGCCACCTGTGACTGCTGCTTGCGTAGCTGGGCTACGCAAGACTGCGTCCGGCGGACATTCCGCGGTGAGTCTTGCTCGCAAGGCTCACGACGGGCCGTTGCCGCCGTGGTTTCTTATTATGTCTTAACGCTTCTTGCGGTTGGCAATGTGAATGGCGCCGCCATTCACTGCCAGAGCAGCTTCGTGCAAGGCTTCGGACAGGGTCGGATGGGAGAAAACCATCATGCCCAGGTCTTCAGCGCTGGTGCCGAATTCCATACCGATCGCGCCCTGCTGAACCAGTTCTGCAGCGCTCGGGCCAATCACGTGCACGCCCAATACGCGGTCGGTCTTGGCATCGGCGATGACCTTGACGAAACCACCGGTATCGTTGGCAGCCATGGCACGGCCGGAAGCGGCGAACGGGAAGGTGCCGACGTTGACTTCAACGCCTTCGGCCTTCAGCGCCTGCTCGGTTTTGCCAACCCACGCGATTTCCGGGTGAGTATAAATAACCGAAGGGATCAAATCATAGTTCATCTGAGCCTTGTGGCCCTTGATGCGCTCGACAACCATGATGCCTTCTTCCGAAGCCTTGTGGGCCAGCATCATGCCGCGAACCACGTCACCGATGGCGAAGACGCCCGGTACAGCTGTGACGCAATGGTCATCGACCGCGATGAAACCGCGCTCGTCGATTTCCACGCCACAGTCGGCAGACAGCAGATCAGTGGTCACCGGACGGCGACCAACGGCTACGATCAGCTTGTCGAAAGTGATGGTCTGTTCGCCGTTGGCATCGGTGTAGTTGACGACGACTTCTTCGCCGTTGACTTTCGAACCGGTAACGCGAGCGCCCAGCTTGATGTCAAGACCCTGTTTGGTCAGGGTTTTCAGCGCTTCCTTGGAAACAGCGGTGTCCGCTGCCATCAGGAAAGTGTCCAGTGCTTCGAGAACAGTCACTTCTGCACCCAGACGCGACCATACCGAACCCAGCTCCAGACCGATCACGCCAGCGCCGATCACGCCCAGACGTTTAGGTACGGACTGGAACTCCAGAGCGCCAGTCGAATCGACGATGACTTTCTGGTCAACCGGAGCCGGTGGAATGTCGATCGGACGCGAACCTGGCGCGAGGATGACGTTTTCCGCTTCGATGACTTCAACCGAACCGTCCGGCTTGGTGACTTCGACTTTCTTGCCGGCCAGCAGCTTGCCGTGGCCCTGGATCGAAGTAACGCCGTTGGCCTTGAACAGGGTGGCAACGCCGCCGGTCAGGTTCTTGACGATGCCAGCCTTGCGGCCAACCATCGCAGCGACGTCCATTTTGACTTCGCCGGTCGAGATACCGTGAACGTTGAAGCTCTCTTTGGCTTCCTTGTATTTCCACGAGCTGTCGAGCAGCGCCTTGGAAGGAATGCAACCCACGTTCAGGCAGGTACCGCCCAGGGCTTGCTTGCCCTCTGCGTCGGTGTACTTCTCGATGCAGGCAGTGGTCAGGCCCAACTGAGCAGCCTTGATGGCCGCTACATAGCCACCAGGGCCGGCACCGATCACTACTACGTCAAATTTCTGCGACATTCAAAAAATCCTCTTTAGCAATAAAGCTACAAGCCGCAAGCTTCAAGCTGCAAGCCCACCCGCTCGCCTTGAGCTTGAGGCTTGTAGCTGAAAGCTTGCAGCTGCTTTTTAGATATCCAGCAACAGACGAGCCGGATCTTCCAGCAGGTTCTTGATGGTCACCAGGAAGGTCACAGCTTCTTTGCCATCGATCAGGCGGTGATCGTAGGACAGAGCCAGGTACATCATCGGACGGATCACGACCTGACCGTTGATGGCCATCGGACGCTGGATGATGTTGTGCATGCCCAGAATCGCTGCCTGCGGCGGGTTGACGATCGGTGTCGACATCATCGAACCGAAGGTACCACCGTTGGTGATGGTGAAGGTACCACCGGTCATCTCGTCCATCGACAGTTTGCCGTCACGGGCTTTCTTGCCAAATGTTGCGATGCCGCCTTCGATTTCAGCCAGGCTCATCAGCTCGGCGTTACGCAGAACCGGTACCACCAGACCACGGTCGCTGGAAACGGCAACGCCGATGTCCGCGTAGCCGTGGTAAACGATGTCGCCGCCGTCGATCGACGCGTTGACAGCCGGGAAGCGTTTCAGCGCTTCGGTGGCCGCTTTCACGAAGAACGACATGAAGCCCAGGCGTACGCCGTTGTGGGACTTCTCGAACAGGTCCTTGTACTTCGAACGCAGAGCCATGACTTCGGTCATGTCGACTTCGTTGAACGTGGTCAGCATCGCCATGTTCGACTGGGCTTCAACCAGACGCTTGGCCACGGTGGCACGTACGCGAGTCATCGGTACGCGCTTCTCGATGCGGTCGCCGGCAGCGAACACAGGCGCAGCAGCCGAAGGAGCAGCAGCCTTGGCAGGCGCGGCAGCCGGAGCGGCTTTCTTCGCAGCGACTGCTGCTACCACGTCTTCCTTGGTCACACGACCGCCCTTGCCGGTGCCGGCAACGGAAGCGATGTTGATGCCGTTCTCTTCAGCCAGCTTGCGCGCGGCAGGAGCTGCGATCGGGTCATCTTCGCCATCGGCAGCAGCTGGTGCGGCAGCGGCAGTAGCAGCCGGAGCAGCAGTGGCGGCAGGAGCGGCAGCAGCAGCGCCGCCCTCTTCGATCGAGCCCAGAACCTGGTTCGACAGAACGGTAGCGCCCTCTTCGGCAACGATTGCGCCCAGCACGCCGTCAGCTTCAGCCAACACTTCGAGCACGACTTTGTCGGTTTCGATGTCGACGATCAGGTCGTCACGCTTGACGGCCTCACCTGGTTTCTTGTGCCAGGTGGCAACGGTGCCATCGGCAACCGATTCCGGGAATGACGGGGCTTTGATTTCGATAGCCATTATCTGTGGGTCCTTAAAATTCGGTTTCAGTCAGCGCGAAGGCGTTAAACAGTGAAAGCATCTTGCAGCAGTTTTTCCTGCTGCTCGGCGTGCATCGATGCGTAACCACAAGCTGGCGCAGCCGAAGCCTCACGGCCCGCGTACTCGAGTACGAGAGTCTTGTCGAGGTTGGCGATGCTGCGACGCAAGTGATGCTGGCTGCAGTACCAGGCACCCTGGTTCATCGGCTCTTCCTGACACCAAACGGCGTGTTTGACGTTGGTGTACGGAGCCAGGACTTCTTTCAAGTCGTCCTCAGGGAACGGATACAGCTGCTCGATACGCACGATGGCGATATCTTCGCGGCCTTCGGCACGGCGTTTTTCCAGCAGGTCGTAGTAGACCTTGCCGCTGCACAGAACCACGCGCTCGACCTTTTTCGGGTCCAGTGCGTCGATTTCCGGGATCACGGTCTGGAACGAACCTTCGGCCAGATCTTCCAGCGTCGAGATGGCCAGCTTGTGGCGCAGCAGCGACTTCGGCGTCAGCACGACCAGCGGCTTGCGCAGCGGACGGATCACCTGACGACGCAGCAAGTGGTAGATCTGTGCTGGCGTGGTCGGCATGCACACCTGAATGTTGTGCTCGGCGCACAGCTGCAGGTAACGCTCAAGACGAGCCGAGCTGTGCTCAGGGCCCTGACCTTCGTAACCGTGTGGCAGCAGCATGGTCAGACCGCAGAGACGGCCCCACTTGTGCTCGCCGCTGGTGATGAACTGGTCGATCACGACCTGAGCACCGTTGGCGAAGTCGCCGAACTGGGCTTCCCAGATCACCAGCGCGTTTGGCGTGGTGGTCGAGTAACCGTATTCGAATGCCAGTACCGCTTCTTCCGAGAGGAACGAGTCGTACAGGTCGAAACGTGGCTGACCGTCGTACAGGTTCTGCAGCGGAATGTAGGTGCCCGCGTCTTTCTGGTTGTGCAACACAGCGTGACGGTGCGAGAACGTACCGCGGCCGATGTCCTGACCAGTCATGCGAATCGGGTGACCTTCGAACGCCAGGGTCGCGTACGCCATGGTTTCGGCGTAACCCCAGTTGATCGGCAGGCCGCCGGCTTGCATCTTCTGACGGTCTTCGTAGATCTTCGCGACCTGACGCTGAACGACGAAGCCTTCCGGAATTTCCAGCAGCTTGGCGGACAGTTCTTGCAGGGTCTTGAGATCGAAACGCGTGTCGTGACGCGCGGTCCAGGCGTGGCCCAGGTACGGACGCCAGTCGACGAACAGTTCTTTGTTCGGCTCTTTGACCAGCGATTTCACCACGTGCAGACCGTTGTCCAGCGCGTTGCGGTATTCGTCGACCTTGGCCTGAACACGTTCAGCGTCGAGCACACCGGCCTGGGTCAGGCGATCAGCGTACAGCTCACGGGTGGTGCGCTGCTTGGTGATCTGCTGATACATCAGGGGCTGGGTGCCGCTTGGCTCGTCGGCCTCGTTGTGGCCGCGACGACGGTAGCAGACCAGATCGATCACCACGTCACGCTTGAACTGCATGCGGTAGTCGATGGCCAGTTGGGTCACGAACAGCACGGCTTCCGGATCATCACCATTCACATGGAGGATCGGCGCCTGGATCATCTTGGCAACGTCGGTGGCGTACTCGGTGGAGCGCGAGTCCAGCGGGTTGCTGATGGTGAAACCGACCTGGTTGTTGATCACGATGTGCACGGTACCGCCGGTCTTGAAACCGCGGGTCTGCGACATCTGGAAGGTTTCCATGACCACGCCCTGACCGGCGAATGCCGCGTCACCGTGGATGGAGATCGGCAGAACTTTCTCACCGGTCAGGTCGTTGCGACGGTCCTGACGGGCGCGCACCGAACCTTCGACCACCGGGGAAACGATTTCCAGGTGGGACGGGTTGAACGCCATGGCGAGGTGAACTTCACCGCCGGTGGTCATTACGTTGGACGAGAAGCCCTGGTGGTATTTCACGTCACCGGAACCGAGTTCAACCTTCTTCTTGCCTTCGAACTCGTCGAACAGCTCGCGCGGGTTCTTGCCGAAGGTGTTGACCAGTACGTTCAGACGGCCACGGTGGGCCATGCCGATGACGACTTCCTTGGTGCCGTACGAGCCGGAACGCTGGATCAGTTCGTCGAGCATCGGAATCAGGCTTTCGCCGCCTTCCAGACCGAAACGCTTGGTGCCCGGGTATTTGGTGCCCAGGTATTTTTCCAGGCCTTCACCGGCAGTCACGCGCTCAAGCAGGTGGCTCTTGATGTCGGCGGAGTACGTCGGACGACCACGCACGCTTTCCAGACGCTGCTGGAACCACTGGCGCTGCTCGGAATCGGTGATGTGCGTGAATTCAGCGCCGATGGTGCGGCAATATGTCTGCTGCAACGCTTCGTGAATTTCGCGTAGGCTCGCTTCCTCTTTGCCGATGAACAGGTCGCCGGCACGGAAGGTCGTATCAAGATCGGCATTGGTCAAGCCGTAATGATTGATCGACAGGTCTGCAGGTGCAGGACGCTGCCACAGTCCCAGCGGGTCAAGCTGGGCTGCCTGGTGGCCACGCATACGGTAGGCCTGGATCAATCGCAGCACTTCGACTTGCTTCTTCTCGTGCTCACTGCTCACGCTGCCGGCGGAAACCGGTTGGGCGCGGCGCTGGTTCTTTGCCAGCAGCACGAAATGATCGCGAATCGTCGAGTGCGAAACATCAGTGGCAGAGTTGCCGTCGGCAGGCAACTTCTGAAAGTAGGTGCGCCACTCTTCTGGCACAGCGTTAGGGTCGTGCAGGTAGAGCTCATAAAGCTCTTCCACATAGGCAGCGTTTCCACCTGAAAGGTAGGCGCTGTTCCACATGCGCTGCATCACGCTTTCTTGCATGCTTGGTCACCCTCGGTTAGGGGAACACCATCGGTGTCGACACCGAGCAAACTTGCAGAAGTCCGAATGCAGCGACTAAAACAAGCCACCTAGGATCACACTGATAGTCCGGGTACCAGCCCGGATGCCCCTGCTTGTCTCATTTCTTCAAAAGAAGAGCTGCAGCTTATGGCTACTGCTCTGGTTATAGCCATGACGCGGGTTGAAGCCCGCGCCACAGCCTCTACGGTGCAACGGTTACAGCAGCTGAATCACACGCCGCTCGAAAGCAGCATGTTACGGATGTGACCGATGGCCTTAGTCGGGTTCAGGCCTTTCGGACATACGTTGACGCAGTTCATGATGCCCCGGCAGCGGAAAACGCTGAACGGGTCGTCAAGTGAAGCCAGACGCTCGCTGGTCTTGGTGTCGCGGCTGTCTGCCAGGAAGCGGTAGGCTTGCAGCAGCGCAGCAGGACCCAGGAACTTGTCCGGGTTCCACCAGAAGGACGGGCAAGAGGTCGAGCAGCAGGCGCACAGGATGCACTCGTACAGACCGTCGAGCTTTTCGCGCTCCTCTGGCGACTGCAGACGCTCGATGGCCGGAGCCGGCGTGTCGTTCTGCAGGTAAGGCTTCACCTTCTCGTATTGCTTGTAGAAGATGCTCATATCGACGACCAGGTCACGGATAACCGGCAAACCTGGCAGTGGACGAACGATCAGCTTGTTGCCTTTTACAACGGCAGACAGCGGCGTGATGCAGGCCAGACCGTTCTTGCCGTTGATGTTCATGCCGTCGGAGCCGCAGACGCCTTCACGGCAGGAGCGACGATAGGAGAAACCTTCGTCCTGCTCTTTGATCAGGGCCAGCACGTCCAGCACCATCAGGTCTTTACCACCGGTATCGACCTGGAAATCCTGCATGAACGGCGCAGCGTCCTGATCAGGGTTGTAGCGATAAACACTGACTTGCAACATGGCGGTCACCCTTAATAAGTCCGGACTTTAGGTTCGAAAGTCGGAACAGTCTTCGGCGAGAAGTTCACGGCACGCTTGGTGACGCGCTTGTCACCCGGGAAGTACAGGGTGTGGCACAGCCAGTTTTCGTCATCACGGTCTTCGAAGTCTTCACGGGCGTGAGCGCCGCGGGACTCTTTACGTACTTCGGCCGCGATGGCGGTAGCTTCAGCCACTTCCAGCAGGTTCTGCAGTTCCAGCGCTTCGATACGTGCAGTGTTGAACGCTTGCGACTTGTCGTTGATCTTCACGTTGGCGATACGCTTGCGCAGATCGGCCAGCTGAGCGATGCCCTTCTGCATGTATTCGCCGGTACGGAATACACCGAAGTAGTTCTGCATGCAGCTTTGCAGCTCGCGACGCAGGGTGGCAACGTCTTCACCGTCGGTACGGTTGTTCAGCGCGTTCAGACGCGACAGTGCAGCTTCGATGTCGGACTCGGTAGCGTCGTCGTATTCGATGCCATCGGTCAACGCCTTTTCCAGGTGCAGGCCGGCAGCGCGACCGAATACCACCAGGTCGAGCAGCGAGTTGCCGCCCAGACGGTTCGCACCGTGTACCGATACGCAAGCCACTTCGCCTACCGCGAACAGGCCAGGAATGATCTGGTCCTGACCTTCGGCGTTCTGGGTGATCGCCTGGCCATGAATGTTGGTGGCAACGCCGCCCATCATGTAGTGGCAGGTCGGCACAACCGGAACCGGAGCAACAACCGGGTCAACGTGGGCGAAAGTCTTCGACAGTTCGCAGATGCCTGGCAGACGGCTGTGCAGCACTTCCTCGCCCAGGTGGTCGAGTTTGAGCATTACGTGGTCGCCATTCGGACCGCAACCGTTGCCGGCGATGATTTCCTTGACCATCGAACGGGCAACCACGTCACGACCTGCAAGGTCTTTCGCGTTCGGAGCATAACGCTCCATGAAACGCTCGCCGTGCTTGTTGATCAGGTAACCACCTTCACCACGGCAACCTTCGGTAACCAGTACACCGGCGCCGGCGATGCCGGTCGGGTGGAACTGCCACATTTCGATGTCTTGTACCGGCACGCCAGCACGCAGAGCCATGCCGACGCCGTCACCGGTGTTGATCAGGGCGTTGGTGGTGGACGCGTAGATACGGCCTGCACCGCCAGTGGCCAGAACGGTGGCCTTGGCACGGATGTAGGAGGTTTCGCCGGTTTCGATGCAGATCGCGATCACACCAACGAATTCGCCTTCCTGGTTTTTCACCAGATCAACAGCGTAGTACTCGTTGAGGAACGTGGTACCGGCTTTCAGGTTGCCCTGATAAAGCGTGTGCAGCAGCGCGTGACCGGTACGGTCGGATGCAGCGCAAGTACGTGCAGCCTGACCGCCCTTGCCGTAGTCCTTGGACTGGCCACCGAACGGACGCTGGTAGATGCGGCCTTGCTCGGTACGCGAGAACGGCAGACCCATGTGGTCCAGCTCGAAAACAGCGGCCGGGCCTTCCTGACACATGTATTCGATAGCGTCCTGGTCACCGATATAGTCGGAACCCTTGACGGTATCGTACATGTGCCAGCGCCAGTCATCGTTCGGGTCGGCCGAAGCGATGGCGCACGTGATGCCGCCCTGCGCGGACACAGTGTGCGAACGGGTCGGGAAAACCTTGGTGATCACCGCAGTCTTGTGGCCGCCCTGTGCCAGCTGCAGCGCAGCGCGCATGCCGGCACCGCCACCACCAATAATGATGGCGTCGAAAGAAATCGTTGGAATGTTAGCCATGAATCAGATACCCCAGAGAATCTGCACACCCCAGACGAAGTAAGCGAACATCGCAACGCCGCATACCGCCTGGAAAAGGAAACGTATCGCCGTTGCGGACTTGCCGAACGCCATTGGCGTCAGGTAGTCGGTCGCGATGGTCCACATGCCGACCCAGGCGTGAGCGCCCAGAGCAACAAGGGCCAGCAGGCTGAAAATACGCATTCCGTTGTGAGCGAACAGTTCATGCCACTGGGCATACTCGAGGCCAGGGTTGGCGACGATGTATCCGATCAGAAAGATGAAGTAAGCCGCGAGAACGACCGCAGACACACGCTGTGCCATCCAGTCATAGAGGCCCGAACGCGACAGGTTAGTGACGTTAGTTACCATATCCAGACTCCTGCCAGAACGATTACCACCACGGAAACGGCGATAACGATTTTCGAGCCCAGTTTGCCGCCTTCCAGCGTCTCACCGATGCCCATGTCCATGATCAAGTGGCGCACACCGGCTACCAAGTGATACAGCAGAGCGGACAGGATGCCCCAAATCACTAGCTTGGCTAGCGGACTGGTCAGACACGCTTTCACCTGACCGAAGCCTTCCTCGGAGCTCAGCGACTTGTCCAATGCGTAAAGCATGATGGCAAGGCACACGAAGAGGATGACACCGGAGATACGGTGAAGAATGGACGTGTAAGCAGTGACTGGGAGTTTGATGGTCCTTAGGTCTAGGTTTACAGGTCGTTGGCTTTTCACGGCTTTTTTTTCACACTGAAGAGCCCCTAACAATCAGGGCAAAGTTGTTGGGGAGTGCACTGGTCAGGTAACCACCACCCAGGGATGCGACCCCCAATGAAAGCAAGCCCAAAAGCCCTTGGCGGTCGGTGGCCGAGTATAGACAGTTAGGCTACTAATGACAACGCGTTCACCTACCCCCAATAGCGGATTGCACAAGTTGCATAAAAGGCGTAAATGGCAGGCAATTTCGAGGAAAAAGTCGGCTTAAAGCCTTCTGGAGCAAGACTTTAGGCAAATTGACATTCGAATTTATCTCACTATAGTGGTGCGGGCCCTGCGTGGGGGGTCTGTCTGATGGTTCAAGCATAAATAGGAGGCCACATGGCTGACAAAAAAGCGCAGTTGATCATCGAGGGCGCAGCCCCCGTCGAGCTGCCCATTTTAACCGGCACCGTTGGTCCCGATGTAATCGATGTTCGGGGCCTGACGGCCACGGGCCGCTTCACTTTCGACCCGGGTTTCATGTCGACCGCTTCGTGCGAATCGAAAATTACCTATATCGACGGCGACAACGGCATTTTGTTGCACCGCGGCTACCCGATCGAACAGCTGGCTGAAAAGTCGGACTACCTGGAAACCTGCTACCTGCTGCTCAACGGCGAATTGCCGACCGCAGAACAGAAGGCCCAGTTCGTCAGCACCGTGAAAAACCACACCATGGTTCACGAGCAGCTGAAAACCTTCTTCAACGGTTTCCGTCGCGACGCCCACCCGATGGCCGTCATGTGCGGTGTAGTCGGCGCCCTCTCGGCCTTCTACCACGACTCCCTGGACATCAATAACCCGCAGCATCGCGAAATCTCCGCGATCCGTCTGGTTGCGAAGATGCCGACCCTGGCAGCGATGGTTTACAAGTACTCCATGGGCCAACCCATGATGTACCCGCGCAACGACCTGACGTACGCGGAAAACTTCCTGCACATGATGTTCAACACCCCGTGCGAGATCAAACCGATCAGCCCGGTACTCGCCAAGGCCATGGACCGGATCTTCATCCTCCACGCCGACCACGAGCAGAACGCTTCGACCTCCACCGTGCGTCTGGCCGGTTCTTCGGGTGCCAACCCGTTCGCCTGTATCGCCGCTGGTATCGCCGCACTGTGGGGCCCTGCCCACGGCGGTGCGAACGAAGCCGTGCTGACCATGCTCGACGAGATTGGCGATGTGTCGAACATCGACAAGTTCATCGCCAAGGCCAAGGACAAGAACGATCCGTTCAAGTTGATGGGCTTCGGTCACCGCGTCTACAAGAACCGCGACCCTCGCGCGACTGTCATGAAGCAGACCTGCGACGAAGTGCTGAAGGAACTGGGCATCAACAACGATCCGCAACTCGAACTGGCCATGCGCCTGGAAGAGATCGCCCTGACCGACCCGTACTTCATCGAGCGCTCGCTGTACCCGAACGTCGACTTCTACTCGGGGATCATCCTCAAGGCGATCGGCATTCCAACCAGCATGTTCACGGTGATTTTCGCCCTGGCGCGTACTGTGGGCTGGATTTCGCACTGGAAGGAAATGCTCTCGAGCCCGTACAAGATTGGCCGCCCGCGCCAGCTGTACACCGGTTACGAGTCGCGTGACATCACCAAGCTGGAAGATCGCAAATAAGGGTTTTTCTTTTTTTGTGATGGTTTAGTGGTGTGTCAGGAACGGCCTCTTATATAGAGGCCGTTTTTGTTTGTGGTCTCAGCGGCCTTCGGGCCGACTGGTTCTTGGATTCTGGGGGCATATCCGTTGCTGCGGGTGCTGCCGCTGGCGGTTTCGCTCTTACAGCGAGTCACCTTTTTCAGACGCCAAAAAGGTAACCCAAAAGGCTTTGCCCCGGCGTACGGCCCGCTCGCTGGGGCTCGGGGTACCTTCGTTACAGGACCGATCCGGGCGCAGCGGCTCCGGTTGGCTTCGCTGCACCTACACTCGCTGTGTACGACTGCGTCGTACGGTCGCTGCGCTCCCACACCCGGATCGATCCCGTAACGAAGCCTGCCGAAAGGGCAAAAGATCAAAAGCAAAAGCCAAAGCCAGATCAAGAGCCCCTCACCCTAGCCCTCTCCCAGAGGGAGAGGGAACTGACCGAGGTGTTTGGGCGAAACACGCCGACTTGCGATACCGAGTCGAATGCAGGTTTTGAACACCACACAAATCGGCTCCCTCTCCCTCGGGAGAGGGCTGGGGTGAGGGGCGAATCCACCGAAAATCTCAAGCCGTGCGACGCTTCTAACCACTCAACAATGAGCGTTAGCTCGAGTGCTTTTGATCTTGATCCACGGGCGACGTCGGAAGGCTGAGCGGAGGGATTGATCCGGGCGTGGGAGCGCAGCGACCGTCTGGCGCAGCCAGACACAGCGGAAGGAGGTGCAGCGAAGCAAACCGGAGCCGCTGCGCCAGGATCAGTCCCGGAGCGAAGGAACCCCGAGCCTGCGAGGGCCGAACGTAGGAGCAAGCCTTTTGGGTTACCTTTTCGGCGTTTGGAAAAGGTGACTCGCCGTAAGGGCGAAACCCTAAGCCGCCGTTACCGCAGCAACGGATATACACACCAAACCAACCGATAACCGCCCACAAAAAAACGCCCCAATCTCTCAATCAGGGCGTTTTCTTGAAGCTTGCAGCTTGCAGCTTGCAGCTTGCAGCTTGCAGCTTGCAGCTTGCAGCTTGCAGCTTACATCTGATCTCTTAGTGCGAAACCGCCCCACTCGCCCCCAACCCGGTCTGCGAACGCACAAACTGCGGGAAGAACAGCGCGCGCTCGTTATCCGCAGCAGCGGACTTGTCAGTAATCGAGAAGAACCAGATCCCGATGAACGCAATCATCATCGAGAACAGCGCCGGATATTCGTAAGGGAAGATCGCCTTCTCGTGATGCAGAATCTGCACCCAGATGGTCGGGCCGAGGATCATCAGACCAACAGCACTCACCAGACCCAGCCAGCCGCCGATCATCGCGCCGCGAGTGGTCAGCTTCTTCCAGTACATCGAAAGCAGCAGTACCGGGAAGTTGCAGCTCGCCGCGATGGAGAACGCCAGGCCGACCATGAACGCAATGTTCTGGCTTTCGAACAGAATGCCCAGGCCAATCGCCAGCACCGCCAGGGCGATAGTGGTGATCTTCGACACGCGAATCTCATCCTTCTCGTTGGCTTTGCCCTTCTTGATCACACTGGCGTACAGGTCGTGAGAAACCGCCGAAGCACCCGCCAGCGTCAGACCGGCTACCACCGCCAGAATGGTTGCAAACGCCACTGCCGAGATGAAGCCTAGGAAGATGCTGCCGCCCACCGCGTTGGCCAGGTGCACCGCCGCCATGTTGTTGCCGCCGAGCAAGGCGCCCGCTGCATCTTTGAAGGCCGGGTTGGTGCTGACCAGCAGGATCGCGCCGAAGCCGATGATGAAGGTCAGGATGTAGAAGTAGCCAATGAAGCCGGTAGCGTACAGCACGCTCTTGCGCGCTTCTTTTGCGTCACTCACGGTGAAGAAGCGCATCAGAATGTGCGGCAGGCCAGCGGTACCGAACATCAGCGCCAGACCCAGCGAGAATGCCGAGATCGGATCCTTCACCAGACCGCCAGGGCTCATGATCGCTTCGCCCTTGGCGTGAACCTTGATCGCTTCGGAGAACAGCGTGTTGAAGTCGAAGCCCACGTGCTTCATCACCATCAGCGCCATGAACGAGGCACCGGACAGCAGCAACACTGCCTTGATGATCTGCACCCAAGTGGTCGCGAGCATGCCGCCGAACAGCACGTACATGCACATCAGCACGCCGACCAGAATCACCGCAACGTGGTAATCGAGGCCGAACAGCAGCTGGATCAGCTTGCCGGCACCGACCATTTGCGCGATCAGGTAGAACGCCACCACCACCAGCGAGCCGCAGGCGGACAGGGTGCGAATCTGGGTTTGCCCGAGGCGGTAGGACGCCACGTCGGCAAAGGTGTATTTACCCAGGTTGCGCAGGCGCTCGGCGATCAGGAACAGAATGATCGGCCAGCCCACGAGGAAGCCGATCGAGTAGATCAGGCCGTCGTAGCCTGAGGTGAACACCAGCGCGGAAATACCCAGGAAGGACGCCGCCGACATGTAGTCGCCAGCGATCGCCAGGCCGTTCTGGAAACCGGTGATCTTGCCGCCCGCCGCATAATAATCGGCGGCCGAATTGTTTTTCTTCGAAGCCCAGTAGGTGATGTATAAAGTCGCGCCGACGAAGGCCACGAACATCAGGATCGCCGGGATGTTCAGCGGCTGTTTGGCCACCTCCCCCGTCAACGCGTCAGCCGCCCAGACACTCGGCGCGAAAGCCGCAACACTCAATAGAGCCAGTAGACGCCGGATCATTGCTGAGCCTCCTTGAGAATCGCATTGTTCAGGTCGTCGAACTCGCCATTGGCGCGGCGCACGTAGATGCCGGTCAGGACGAAGGCTGAAATGATCAGGCCGACACCGATCGGGATGCCCCAGGTGATTGAGGATTCAGGACTGAGTTTCGCCCCGAGCACGTGCGGCCCGTATGCGATCAGCAGGATGAATGCGGAGTACAGCCCGAGCATGATTGCCGAGAGAATCCAGGCGAATCGTTCCCTTTTCTGAACCAGCTCCTTGAATCGGGGACTGTTTTGAATCGAGAGGTAAATGCTGTCGTTCATTGTTTTTATCCTCGCAGCACAAATTATTGTTGGAACGTAGCTAATGTATGCGGCTGCGAGAGAGGTTCCAGACGACCTTAGTAGTAGATGGCCATGATGTTTTGGCCATTTTCAAGCACACACAAAAACAACTGTGGGAGCGAGCCTGCTCGCGAAGGCGTCGTATCAGTCGATATTGCATCAACTGACAGATTGCATTCGCGAGCAGGCTCGCTCCCACAGGGGTGTGGCGGTGTTGAAATTATTTGGTCCAGTCAGCTACACGATCCGGGTGTTTGGCTACCCAGTCCTTGGCCGCTGCATCAGGCTTGGCGCCGTCCTGGATCGCCAGCATGACCTCGCCGATTTCGTCTTTCGACGCCCACTGGAAGTTTTTCAGGAACTTGGCCACTTCCGGCGCCTTGGCGTCCAGGCCTTTGCTGCCGATGCTGTTCACGGTTTCAGCCTGGCCATACACGCCTTTCGGGTCGTCGAGGAAGCGCAGTTTCCACTTGGCGAACATCCAGTGCGGCACCCAACCGGTGACAGCGATGGATTCGTTCTTCTTCTCGGCGCGGGTCAGCTCGGCAATCATGCCGGCGCCGGAACTGGCCTTGAGGCTGTACTTGTCCAGACCGTAATCCTTGATCGCCTGATCGGTCTTGAGCATTACGCCTGAACCGGCGTCGATGCCGACAATGCGGTTTTTGAAGGTGTCGTCGGTTTTCAGGTCTTCGATCGATTTGGCTTTGACGTACTCCGGCACAATCAGGCCGATCTTCGCGTCCTTGAAGTTCGGGCCGTAATCGACGACCTGATCCTTGTTTTTCGTCCAATAGTCACCGTGGGTCACGGGTAGCCAGGCCGAGAGCATCGCATCGAGTTTGCCGGTGGCCACGCCCTGCCACATGATCCCGGTGGCGACGGCTTGCAGCTTCACGTCATAACCGAGCTTCTGTTTGATCACTTCGGCCGCCACGTGGGTGGTCGCGACGCTGTCGGACCAACCGTCAACGTAACCGATGTTCAGGGTCTGTTTTTCAGCGTTGGCGAAAGTGGAACTCATCGCAAGCGCCAGAACGGCACCTGCGCCTAAAAGTCGTCGCATCTTCATCGTTTACTTCCCCGAAATGCTGCGCCCGACGGATGCCGGGCATCGTCAACGTATTGTTATGGTGCACAGCGCCCCCATCACGCCGGACCTCACACACCGAACATCAGCCGATTTTTCAAAAAGGGTACTGATGGTTTGATCATCAACCTCAAGCGGCCGGCGACCTGCTCTGTCAGCGACCTCAAGGCAGCGAGAAACGACATTAGAAAGCCATTAATCAAGCGCGATTAATTGACGCCAGACAATCCGCCCGAACTTTGCATGTACAACGCCAGCGAGCCACCTGCCCTTCTATAAATGCAGGTAACATGCGTCGCTTTGCAGCCACTCGGCCTGACCATGTCCGCAACGTCCCGATTTCCTTTTCTGCCTTATCTGTTCACCTGCCTGCTCGGGCTCCTGGCCCTTGGCGGTTTCTGGTATGACCTCGGCCAACCGGTGATCCTGCCGGACGCCGCGACGCCGACACACAAATTGCAGTGCGCCTCCTATACGCCGTTCGACAAGGACCAATCGCCGTTCGACGTGCCGTTCAAATTGCGCCCCGAGCGCATGGACGCCGACCTCGCACTGCTGGCGACGCGCTTCGAGTGTATCCGCACCTACTCGATGACCGGCCTCGACGCCCTGCCCGATCTGGCGCGCAAGCACGGCCTGAAGTTGATGATCGGCGCCTGGGTCAACAGCAACCCGGTCGACACCGAGCAGGAAGTCGAGCTGCTGATCAAATCGGCCAATGCCAACCCCGACGTGGTTACAGCGGTGATCGTCGGCAACGAGGCACTGCTGCGCAAAGAGGTCACCGGCGCACAACTGGCCCGGCTGATCAACAAGGTCAAAAGCCAGGTCAAGCAACCGGTGACCTACGCCGACGTCTGGGAATTCTGGCTCAAGCATCCGGAAATCGCCCCGGCCGTGGACTTTCTGACCATTCACTTGCTGCCGTACTGGGAAGACGATCCGTCGAACATCGACGTGGCGCTGCGGCATGTGGCGGATGTGCGTCAGGTGTTCGGCAACAAGTTCGCGCCCAAGGACGTGATGATCGGCGAAACCGGTTGGCCCAGCGAAGGCCGCCAGCGCGAAACCGCCGTGCCGAGCCGGGTCAACGAGGCGAAATTCATTCGTGGATTCGTGGCGATGGCCGAGCAGGAAGGCTGGCGTTACAACCTGATCGAAGCCTTCGACCAACCGTGGAAGCGCGGCAGTGAAGGCGCGGTCGGCGGCTATTGGGGACTGTTCGATGCCGATCGACAGGACAAGGGCGTACTCGCCGGGCCGGTGAGCAACGTGCCGTACTGGAAAGAGTGGCTGGCGATCGGTGGCTTGATCTTCCTCGGCACGCTGATTCTTGGCGGTGCTGTCCGCACTACACGTTCGGCGCTGCTGCTGCCACTGCTAGGCGCCGTCGCTGCTTGCTCGATTGGCGCCTGGGGCGATCTGGCGCGGCTGACCACGCGGTTTGCCGGGGAATGGCTGTGGGTCGGACTGCTGACCGGTTTGAATCTATTGGTCCTTGCGCATGCCGCGCTGACGCTAAGCGCGCGTAGCGGTTGGCGCGCGCGAGCCTTCGATTTCCTCGAACGGCGCGCCGGCTGGCTGGTCGTGGCGGCCGGTTTTGCCGCGGCGGTGATGATGCTGGAGATGGTCTTCGATCCGCGCTATCGCAGTTTCGCCAGCATGGCGTTCGTGCTGCCGGCGCTGGTCTACCTGTGCCGCCCGGTGAGCGTGCCGCGTCGGGAGATTGCTCTGCTGACCTTTATCGTCGGCGCCGGGATTGCACCGCAGCTGTATCAGGAAGGGATGCTGAATCAGCAGGCGTGGGGTTGGGCGCTGGTCAGTGGTTTGATGGTGGTGGCGTTGTGGCGCTGTCTGCGGGGTCGCAAGGCCTGATTTCAGCGCCTTCGAAATCGCCATCGCTGGCAAGCCAGCTCCCACAGGATTTCTGTTGCACACAAATGTTGTGTTCACCTCAATCCCTGTGGGAGCGGGCTTGCCCGCGATGACTGACTGTCAGGCGCTGCGGGACTCGCGGACCAGGCGCAACCCGGCAATCACCACCGCAAACACCGCCAACGTCGTGTTGTACAACGCCAGCGCCGGCAGGCCGAACACCAGCGCCAGCACCGCCAGCCACCACCCTGCCCGTCCCGGCACGACAAACGCCAATACCGCCGCGCCCACCGCCGCCCAGCCCAGCACCCTGAAATGAATCATCAACCCCAGGTTCGACCGCACCACGCATTCCCAGCGACTGGCCTCGTCAACACAGATGCCAACCCACTGCCCGTCTTCCATGAAGCCATAGCGCGCGGCATAACTGGCGGCCAGCCACAGCGGCAACAAAACAAGCAGCACAATCACGGGCAAGCGGCGGGACATGGAGCACTCCAATCTGCGGAAATCGGCGGCCAGCTTAATCTGCCGACCGGCATTCGCAAGCACTAACAACTGTTAACTGTTCAGCAAGCCCTCGCAACGTGTATCGTCCAGCTACTATTACCCCGAATTCCGCCTGTTTGGTGCCGCAGCATGGCACTTTGGCGCACGGCCGGTGGTCATAGCCTGCGAACTTCAATCGGCACCTTCCTCTAAGGGATCTAGTCATGCTCCGTTCCTTGCGCTTCGCCGCGCTGTTCAGCGGCCTTATCTTGAGTGCGTCCGCGCTGGCGGTGGATATCGACGCCGCCAGCTATGGCTACCCGCTGACCAACCCGTTCGAGGCGACGATCGCCACGACACCACCGGACCTGCGTCCGGAGCTGCCGCTGGACGACGACATCAATCAAACGGACCGTAGCCTCACCCTGCGCCCGGAGCGTGAATTCCAGCTGCCGGACAATTTCTGGGCAGTCAAAAAACTCACCTACCGCATCGCCACGCAGGACAAACCGGCGCCGCTGATCTTCCTGATCGCCGGCACCGGCGCGCGCTTTGACAGCACGCTCAACGAATACCTGAAAAAGCTGTATTACAAGGCCGGATACCATGTCGTGCAGTTGTCGTCGCCGACCAGCTTCGACTTCATCAGCGCCGCCTCGCGTTTCGCCACCCCGGGCGTGACCAAGGAAGATGCCGAAGACATGTATCGGGTGATGCAGGCCGTGCGGGCGCAGAACCCGAAACTGCCGGTCACTGAGTACTATCTGACCGGTTACAGCCTCGGCGCCCTTGATGCTGCATTCGTCGCGCATCTGGACGAGACGCGCCGCAGTTTCAATTTCAAGAAAGTCCTGCTGCTCAACCCGCCGGTGAACCTCTATACCTCGGTGACCAACCTCGACAAGCTGGTACAGACCGAGGTGAAAGGCATCAACAACAGCACCACGTTCTATGAACTGGTACTGAGCAAGCTGACCCGCTACTTCCAGCAGAAAGGCTACATCGACCTCAACGATGCGCTGCTGTATGACTTTCAGCAGTCCAAGCAACACTTGACCAACGAACAGATGGCCATGCTCATCGGCACGTCGTTCCGCTTTTCGGCAGCCGACATTGCCTATACCTCGGACCTGGTCAACCGTCGCGGTCTGATTACCCCGCCGAAATTCCCGATCACCGAAGGCACCAGCCTCACGCCGTTCCTCAAGCGTGCGCTGCAATGCGATTTCGACTGCTACATCACCGAGCAGGTCATTCCGATGTGGCGCGCGCGCACTGACGGCGGCAGCCTGCTGCAACTGATCGATCAGGTCAGCCTGTATGCGCTCAAGGATTACCTGCACGACAGCCCGAAAATCGCCGTCATGCACAACGCCGACGACGTCATCCTCGGCCCTGGCGACCTGGGCTTCCTGCGTAAAACCTTCGGTGATCGCCTGACCGTTTATCCACTGGGCGGCCACTGCGGCAACCTTAACTATCGCGTCAACAGCGACGCCATGCTGGAGTTCTTCCGTGGCTAAATATCTCCTGCTGATTGCAGCGTTCCTCTGTGCAGGCGTGGCCCAGGCCGACAACAGTAAAGCCGATGCCCCGGTAGTGGTCGACAGCGACGGCTTCAAGGAACCGCTGACCAAACTCAAGTTCAACCCGGGCCTGGACCAGCGCGAGTTCGAACGTTCGACGCTCAACGCGCTGAACGTCTATGACCCGCTGGAATCGTGGAACCGCCGGGTCTACCATTTCAACTATCGCTTCGACCAGTGGGTGTTCCTGCCGGTAGTCGATGGCTATCGCTACATCACGCCAAGCTTTGTGCGTACCGGGGTGAGCAACTTCTTCAACAACATTGGTGACGTGCCGAACCTGGTCAACAGCCTGTTGCAGTTCAAGGGCCAACGCTCGATGGAAACCACCGCGCGCCTGCTGCTCAACACCACGATCGGCATCGCCGGCCTGTGGGACCCGGCCACCGCCATGGGCCTGCCGCGCCAGAACGAAGACTTCGGTCAGACCCTGGGCTTCTACGGCGTACCGGGCGGCGCCTACTTCGTACTGCCGATTTTCGGCCCGTCGAACATCCGCGACACCGCAGGTCTGGCCGTGGATTACACCGCCGACACCGCGATCAACTTCCTCAACGTCGCGGAAGTCAGCTCCAACCACCCGGAAGTCTGGGCCTTGCGTGCGATCGACAAGCGCTACCAGACCAGCTTCCGCTATGGTCAGATGAACTCGCCGTTCGAGTACGAGAAAGTGCGGTACGTGTACACCGAAGCGCGCAAGTTGCAGATCGCCGAGTAAATCGGCTGCCGCAAAACACTGTGGGAGCGAGCCTGCTCGCGAACGCGGAGTTTCAGTCAACATCGATATTGACTGAACTACCGCATTCGCGAGCATGCTCGCTCCCACATTTGTTATGTGTTGCTGATTAACCCTTCAGCGCTTTCCAGAGCTTGCCTACGACCGAAACCACCGCCAACACCGCTGCGCCAGCAATAATCCCCGCGACACCATTGAGCAGCATCGGCACGGCGAACCCGGCGCTCCCTGCCGCTGCGCCAACGCCTTCGATCCAGTGATGCAGCACCGGCACGCCATGGGTCAGGATGCCGCCGCCGACCAGGAACATCGCCGCCGTGCCGACCACCGACAGGGTTTTCATCATGTACGGCGCGGCGCTGAGAATGCCGCCGCCGATCTTTTTCGCCATCTGCCCTGGCTTCTGCGTCAGCCACAGCCCCAGATCGTCGAGTTTGACGATGCCTGCCACCAAACCGTAAACGCCCACGGTCATGACAATGGCGATGCCGGACATGACGACCACTTGCTGAGTCAGCGAGGCATCAGCCACGGTGCCGAGGGTGATCGCAATGATTTCTGCCGAGAGAATGAAGTCAGTGCGGATCGCGCCTTTGATCTTGTCCTTCTCAAACGCCACCAGATCGGTCGCCGGATCGGCCACTGCTTCGGTCAACTGCGTGTGCTCTGCCTCGTCTTCCTCTTTGCTGTGCAGAAATTTGTGCGCGAGCTTCTCGAAACCCTCGAAGCACAGGTACGCGCCGCCGACCATCAACAGTGGTGTCACCAGCCACGGTACGAAAGCGCTGATCGCCAATGCCGACGGCACGAGGATCAGTTTGTTGACGAACGAGCCCTTGGCCACCGCCCAGACCACGGGAATTTCCCGCTCGGCGCGCACGCCCGAAACCTGCTGGGCATTGAGCGCCAGATCATCACCGAGTACACCGGCGGTCTTCTTCGCGGCCATCTTGGTCATCAATGCAACGTCATCCAGAACGGTGGCGATGTCATCGATCAGCACCAGCAAACTGCTTCCTGCCATGAATCCTGTTTCCTTCTGTGTATGAATGTTGCCAAGCATAACGCGACCGCCGGCCACAGGCTGCATTGTTGAGCGCCGCTCAAGGCCGGTGCTACCATGCGCCACCGCCAGAACAGGCAAGGAACCACCGGGTTTATGAGCACAATCCGCGAGCGTAACAAAGAACTGATCCTGCGCGCCGCCAGCGAAGAGTTTGCCGACAAGGGCTTCGCGGCGACCAAAACCAGCGACATCGCCGCCAAGGCGGGATTGCCCAAGCCCAACGTCTACTACTACTTCAAATCCAAGGAAAACCTCTACCGCGAGGTGCTGGAAAGCATCATCGAGCCGATTCTGCAGGCCTCGACCCCGTTCAACCCGGACGGCGTGCCGAGCGAGGTGCTGAGCGGCTACATCCGCTCGAAGATCCGCATCTCCCGCGACCTGCCCTACGCCTCCAAGGTGTTCGCCAGCGAAATCATGCACGGCGCCCCGCACCTGAGCGCCGACCTGGTCGAGCAGCTAAATGCCCAGGCCAAGCACAACATCGCCTGCATCCAGAGCTGGATCGACCGCGGCCAGATCGCCCCGATCGACCCCAACCACCTGATGTTCAGCATCTGGGCCGCGACCCAGACCTACGCCGACTTCGACTGGCAGATTTCCGCAGTGACCGGGAAAGACAAGCTTGATGAAGCCGATTATGAAGCGGCGGCGCAGACGATTATCCGGTTGGTGTTGAAGGGGTGTGAGCCGGATCGGTGAGATCGGGGGAACCGCTTCGCGAGCAGGCTCGCTCCCACATTTGGACCTATGGTGCTCTCAAATCACCTGTGGGAGCGAGCTTGCTCGCGAATGGAGCGACTCGGTCTGCCTATCAGCCCAAATCGCATGCCACAGCGGATAATCGCTAAACCTTTGCACTAAACCTGCCCGCAACGGGTTAGCCACAACATATCGAGCCATTTGCACCAAATCATCCTCCCGCCGCAGTGCGCGATCGTGAAACCCATGCTGCCAGAGGGTGCCTTTTCTACCCGCAGCCGTGTTCACAGCACGCGCGCTTAAGGACTTTGTCCTTTGCATCAGTTCACTCAAGGAACCCTGCTTCAAATCGATCAACCAGTGAAAGTGGTCGGGCATAACCACCCATGCCAACGAGTCGGCAAACCCCAGTTCCTCGGCGTTTCGAAATTGGTCACCGACTAACTTACCTAATGCAAAATCGCGGAAAACAGGTTCGCGATGAAGTGTGTTGGCGGTCAGTAGATATAAGCGGTTAGGTTCGTCGTAACGGCCAATGCGCAGGCGATGCGAGGCTGATAGTTTTGGCATTCCTTTGCCCCTTTCATGAGAAGACTCGAAAGATTAGATCCAAAGCACAGACAGGAGGCGGACAGACGTTGGCTAAATGTGTCTGTTAAATCGCCTTCGCGAGCAAGCTCGCTCCCACAGGGGTTTTCGGACACTGAACATTTCATGTACACCTCCTAACCCAATGAGCGAGCCTGCTCGCGAAAGCGGTTATTCAGACACTGACATTCAAACAGCCACCCCGCCATCCGCCCGCAAATCCAGCGCTTCCACCGCTCTGATCGCCACCTGCTCATCGACATCCGACAAATCCCCACTGATCCCGATCGCGCCGAGCACTTCACCGGCCTGGTTGCGAATCAATACACCACCCGGTGCCGGCACAACGCTGCCCTGCCCCATGCTGTTCAACGAAGAAAAAAACGCCGGGCGTTGTTGCGCGTCCTGGGCGAGCAGGCGCGAGCCTTTACCCAAGGCGATGGCGCCCCAGGCTTTGCCGATGGCGATGTCGGGGCGCAGCAGGCTGGCGCCGTCTTCGCGTTGCAGGGCGATCAAGTGGCCACCGGTATCGAGTACCGCGACAGTCAGCGGTGCGGCGTTCATGCCGCGTCCTGCGTTGATGGCTTCGCTGACCAGGTTGACTGCGACTTTCAAGGTTAAAGCGCTCATGGTGCCGTCCTCATTTTGTTATAGGGAAAGTCGTGGGACTGCGCGTTTGTGCCGCAGTCCGATGACACAAATAGAACACAATGAGTTATTTTTTTGTATACAATAATTCTCGAAAAGCGCCACATGCGACGAAAAGCCACAGCACAGCGGGCTTCCGACGAATGAAACAGACGCTTGAGAAAATGGATTGACCTGCGCCGTCCGCCGTGAATACACTCTGCGCAAAGCCACTTGTATACAATTACAAAACGTAAAGAGGCACAAAACCATGAGCAAAATGAGAGCAATCGAAGCCGCCGTTCTGGTGATGCGCCGTGAAGGGGTTGATACCGCTTTTGGCATCCCGGGCGCAGCGATCAACCCGCTGTACTCCGCCTTGCAGAAGGTCGGTGGCATCGATCACGTCCTTGCTCGCCACGTTGAAGGCGCCTCGCACATGGCCGAGGGCTACACCCGCACCAAGGCCGGCAACATCGGCGTGTGCATCGGCACGTCCGGCCCTGCCGGTACCGACATGGTTACCGGGCTCTACAGCGCCTCGGCCGACTCGATTCCAATCCTCTGCATCACCGGGCAAGCACCCCGCGCCCGTATGCATAAAGAAGACTTCCAGGCAGTCGACATCACCAGCATCGTCAAGCCAGTGACCAAGTGGGCGACCACGGTTCTGGAACCGGGCCAAGTGCCTTACGCGTTCCAGAAAGCCTTCTATGAAATGCGCTCCGGCCGTCCAGGCCCTGTACTGATCGACCTGCCGTTCGACGTGCAGATGGCCGAAATCGAATTCGACATCGACGCTTACCAACCGCTGCCATTGGCCAAACCGACCGCAACCCGCGTACAGGTCGAGAAGGCTCTGGCCCTGCTGGATCAGGCCGAGCGTCCATTGCTGGTCGCAGGCGGCGGCATCATCAACGCCGACGCCAGCGACCTGCTGGTCGAGTTCGCCGAGCTGACAGGTATTCCGGTCATCCCGACCCTGATGGGCTGGGGCACCATCCCTGACGACCACCCGCTGATGGTCGGCATGGTTGGTCTGCAGACTTCGCACCGTTACGGCAACGCCACCATGCTGAAATCCGACGTGGTGCTGGGCATTGGTAACCGTTGGGCCAACCGCCACACCGGTTCGGTTGACGTGTACACCGAAGGTCGCAAGTTCATTCACGTCGACATCGAAGGCACGCAGATCGGCCGCGTGTTCACCCCGGACTTGGGCATCGTTTCCGACGCCGCCGCAGCACTGACCGTGTTCATTGAAGTCGCCCGTGAATGGCAAGCCGCCGGCAAGCTGAAAAACCGCAGCGCCTGGCTGCAGGATTGCCAGCAGCGCAAGGCCAGCCTGCATCGCAAGACCCACTTCGACAACGTGCCGGTCAAGCCGCAGCGCGTTTACGAAGAAATGAACCAGGTGTTCGGCAAGGACACCTGCTACGTCAGCACCATTGGTCTGTCGCAGATTGCCGGCGCGCAGTTCCTGCACGTCTACAAGCCGCGTCACTGGATCAACTGCGGTCAGGCCGGCCCGTTGGGCTGGACCATTCCGGCGGCGCTGGGCGTGGTGAAGGCCGATCCGAACCGCAAAGTCGTGGCCCTGTCGGGGGATTATGATTTCCAGTTCATGATCGAAGAACTGGCGGTCGGCGCTCAGTTCAAACTGCCTTACATCCACGTCGTGGTGAACAACTCGTACCTGGGCCTGATCCGTCAGGCCCAGCGCGGGTTCGAAATGGACTACTGCGTGCAGCTGTCCTTCGATAACCTGAATGCGCCGGAACTCAACGGTTACGGGGTTGACCACATCGCAGTCGCCGAAGGCCTCGGCTGCAAGGCACTGCGTGTGTTCGAACCGTCGGAAATCGCCCCTGCCCTGCGCAAGGCCGAACAGATGATCGAAGAGTTCAAGGTGCCGGTGATCGTCGAGATCATTCTGGAGCGTGTGACCAACATCTCCATGGGTACCGAGATCAACGCGGTCAACGAGTTCGAAGACCTGGCACTGGTCGGCAATGACGCGCCGACGGCGATTTCGTTGCTTGACTAACTGCTGACTGCTCTCCCTGTGGGAGCGAGCCTGTGTGGTGAGGGGATTTATCCCCGTTAGGGCGCGAAGCGGCCTCAAAACCTGAAACCGCGACGTATCAGGTACACCGCATACAATGGTTTACGACTGCTTCGCAGCCGAACGGGGATAAATCCCCTCGCCACAGCTCGCTCCCACATGGGACTTCACAAGATTTACGGGAGACCACCATGCCGCGTTTCGCAGCCAACCTGTCCATGCTGTTCACCGAACAGGATTTCCTTGCCCGTTTCGACGCCGCCGCCAAGGCCGGTTTCAGTGGCGTGGAATACCTGTTCCCGTACGACTTCAGCTCGGCTGAAATCAAGGCAAAACTCGAGGCCAACGGGCTGACCCAAGTGCTGTTCAACCTGCCGGCCGGTGACTGGGCCAAGGGCGAGCGCGGTATTGCCTGCCTGCCGGATCGGGTCGAAGAGTTCCGCGCCGGGGTCGATCTGGCGATCGCTTACGCACAAGTGCTGGGCAACACCCAGGTCAACTGCCTGGCCGGTATCCGCCCGCAAGGCGTTGACGATGCCACCGTGGAAAAGACCTTCGTCGCCAACCTCAAATACGCCGCCGACAAGCTGCAAGCGGCGGGCATCAAACTGGTGATGGAAGCGATCAACACCCGCGACATTCCCGGTTTCTACCTGAACAACACGGCGCAAGCCCTGTCGATTCGCGAGCAGGTCGGCAGCGCCAATCTGTTCCTGCAATACGACATCTACCACATGCAAATCATGGAAGGCGATCTGGCCCGCACCCTGCAATCACACCTGGGCGAGATCAACCATGTGCAGCTCGCGGACAACCCGGGGCGCAACGAGCCGGGCACCGGTGAGATCAACTACCGCTTCCTGTTCGAACACCTTGATCGCATCGGTTATCAGGGTTGGGTCGGCTGCGAATACAAACCGCTGACCACCACCGAAGCGGGCCTGGGTTGGTTGAAATCACACAACGCAATCTGATTGACCACGCATTGCAAAAAATCTGGGGCAGCTGCGCTGCCCAACGGGGATAAATCCCCTCGCCACAAAAGCTCACCAGCCATGGGTTGGGGGCACGACAAAAACAAGAGGATTTTCTCATGGCTAAAATCGGATTCATCGGCACCGGCATCATGGGCCACCCAATGGCGGCGAACCTGCAGAAAGCCGGTCACAGCCTGTTCCTGTCGCAACACCACGACGCGGCCCCGGCCGATCTGCTCGCTGCCGGCGCCGTCGCCCTGGCCAATCCGCGCGAAGTGGCGCAGGAAGCCGAATTCATCATCGTCATGGTTCCGGACACCCCGCAGGTCGATGACGTGCTGTTCCGCGCCGACGGTGTTGCCGCCGGTATCGGCAAAGGCAAAGTAGTCATCGACATGAGCTCGATTTCGCCGACCGCGACCAAAGCCTTCGCCGCCAAGATCAACGAGAAAGGCGCGCAATACCTCGACGCGCCAGTGTCCGGCGGTGAAGTCGGCGCCAAGGCCGCCACTCTGAGCATCATGGTCGGTGGCGACGCCGATGCCTTCGAGCGCGCCCTGCCGCTGTTCCAGGCCATGGGCAAGAACATCACCCTGGTCGGCGGCAATGGCGACGGCCAGACCGCCAAAGTGGCGAACCAGATCATCGTCGCGCTGAACATCCAGGCCGTAGCCGAAGCCCTGCTGTTCGCCTCGAAAAACGGTGCAGATCCAGCCAAGGTGCGTGAAGCGCTGATGGGCGGTTTCGCTTCTTCGAAGATTCTCGAAGTACACGGCGAGCGCATGATCAAAGGCACCTTCGATCCGGGCTTCCGCATCAGCCTGCACCAGAAGGACCTGAACCTGGCCCTGCAAGGCGCCAAGGAGCTGAACATCAACCTGCCGAACACCGCCAATGCCCAGCAGGTATTCAGCACCTGCGCGGCCATCGGTGGCAGCAACTGGGACCACTCGGCGCTGATCAAGGGCCTGGAACACATGGCCAATTTCTCGATTCGCGACAATAAATAAAGCCTGCACAAAACCCTGTGGGAGCGAGCCTGCTCGCGAAAGCGGCTTCACATTCAACATCCATGTTGGCTGACATACCGCGTTCGCGAGCAGGCTCGCTCCCACAAGGGTTCCGAGTTGCCCTTTCGAATAACAAGAATTCCGGGAGCCCGCCATGTCGGTCGATCCGCAACAACTGCTGCGCGAGCTGTTTGCCACAGCCATCGACGCGGCCCATCCGAACCAAGTCCTCGAAGCCCATTTACCTGCCGATCGCACGGGCCGGGTGATCGTCATCGGCGCCGGCAAAGCCGCTGCTGCCATGGCGCAAGTGGTCGAGCGCTGCTGGGAGGGTGAAGTCACCGGCCTGGTGGTGACCCGCTACGGCCACGGCGCTCCGTGCGAAAAAATCGAAGTGGTCGAAGCCGCACACCCGGTGCCGGATTCGGCAGGTCTGGCCGTGGCCAAACGTGTGCTGGAGCTGGTCAGCAACCTGACTGAAGACGACCGCGTGATCTTCCTGCTCTCCGGCGGCGGCTCTGCCCTGCTCGCCCTGCCGGCCGAAGGCATCACCCTCGCTGACAAGCAGTCGATCAACAAAGCCCTGCTCAAATCCGGCGCGACCATCGGCGAGATGAACTGCGTGCGCAAGCACCTCTCGGCGATCAAGGGCGGCCGCCTCGGCAAGGCCTGCTGGCCGGCGACGGTTTATACCTACGCGATTTCCGATGTGCCCGGCGACCTCGCCACCGTCATCGCGTCCGGGCCGACCGTGGCCGATCCAAGCACTTCGGCCGAAGCACTGGCGATCATCAAGCGCTACGGCATCGACATTCCCGCCTCCGTGCGTACCTGGCTGCAAAGTCCGGAATCGGAAACGGTCAAACCCGGCGACCCAAGCCTGGCGCGCAGTCATTTCCAGTTGATCGCCCGCCCGCAGCAATCGCTGGACGCGGCGGCGGTGAAATGCCGGCAGGCCGGTTTCAGCACCTTGATTCTCGGCGACCTCGAAGGCGAATCCCGTGAAGTGGCGAAAGTCCACGCCGGCATCGCCCGACAGATCATCAATCACGGCCAGCCACTGGCGGCGCCGTGCGTGATTCTCTCCGGCGGTGAAACCACGGTAACCGTGCGCGGCAATGGCCGTGGCGGACGCAATGCCGAATTCCTCCTCAGCCTGACCGACAGCCTCAAGGGCCAGCCCGGCGTCTACGCGCTGGCCGGCGACACCGATGGCATCGACGGCTCGGAAGACAACGCCGGCGCGATCATGACCCCGGACAGCTACGCCCGCGCCGCCGCACTGGGTCTGAGCGCCAGCGACGAGCTGGATAACAACAACGGCTACGGCTACTTCCAGGCGCTCGATGCACTGATCGTCACCGAGCCGACCCGCACCAATGTCAACGACTTCCGCGCCATTCTGATCCTTGAGAACTGCAAATCATGACGCCTGATAAAAAGGTCAAAATCCTCGCCACCCTCGGCCCTGCCGTCGACGGCATCGACGACATCCGCGAGCTGGTCGAGGCCGGGGTCAATATCTTCCGCCTGAACTTCAGCCACGGCGATCACGCCGACCACGCCAAGCGCTATCAATGGATCCGCGAAGTCGAGCGTCAGCTCAACTACCCGCTGGGCATTCTGATGGATCTGCAGGGGCCGAAACTGCGTGTCGGCAAGTTCGCTAACGGCAAGGTGCAGTTGCATCGCGGTCAGGCGTTCCGCCTCGATCTCGATACGACAGCGGGCGATGAGCGCCGGGTCAACCTGCCGCATCCGGAGATCATTGCTGCGCTGGAAGCCGGTATGGATCTGCTGCTCGACGACGGCAAGCTGCGCCTGCGCGTGGTCACCAAGTACGCCGATGCGATCGACACCACCGTGCTCAACGGCGGCGAACTGTCTGATCGCAAAGGTGTGAACGTGCCGCAAGCGGTGCTCGACCTGAGCCCGCTGACCGCCAAGGATCGCCGCGATCTGAGCTTCGGCCTGGAATTGGGTGTGGACTGGGTCGCGCTGTCGTTCGTGCAGCGCCCGCAGGACATTGTCGAAGCCCGCGCATTGATCGGCGACAAGGCGTTTCTGATGGCGAAAATCGAGAAGCCTTCGGCGGTCGAGCAACTGCGTGAGATTGCTGAGTTGAGCGACGCGATCATGGTCGCGCGCGGCGATCTTGGTGTGGAAGTGCCGGCGGAGAGCGTGCCGCAGATTCAGAAAAACATCATCACCACCTGCCGCGCGCTGGGCAAACCGGTGGTGGTGGCGACACAGATGCTCGAGTCAATGCGCTTCTCCCCTGCCCCAACCCGTGCCGAGGTGACTGACGTCGCCAACGCCGTGGCCGAAGGCGCCGATGCGGTGATGCTCTCGGCGGAGACCGCGTCCGGCGAATACCCGCTGGAAGCCGTGCAGATGATGAGCAAGATCATCCGTCAGGTGGAGAACGGCCCGGACTATCAGACCCAGCTCGACGTCAGCCGACCGAAAGCCGAGGCGACGGTTTCCGATGCGATCAGCTGTGCGATCCGCCGGATCAGCAACGTGTTGCCGGTGGCGGTGCTGGTCAATTACAGCGAGTCCGGCGCCTCGACGTTGCGCGCATCCCGGGAACGGCCGAAAGCACCGATCCTCAATCTGACGCCGAACCTGCAAACCGCGCGGCGCTTGAGCGTGGCGTGGGGCATTCATTCGGTGGTCAACGATCGCCTGCGGCAGGTCGACGAAGTCTGCTCGACCGCACTGGAGATTGCTCAGGCGCAAGGCATGGCCGAGCGTGGCGACACGCTGCTGATCACCGCCGGCGTGCCGTTCGGGCAGCCGGGATCGACCAATTCGCTGCGGATCGAAACGTTGATTTAACCCACCCTAAAAGTGGGTGCATAACCTTGTGGCGAGGGGATTTATCCCCGTTGGGCTGCGAAGCGGCCCCCCATCGGAGAATGCGGTTTCTCTGTGGAAACCGTCACACCCTCAAAAGCGACGACTGCTGCGCAGCCCAACGGGGATAAATCCCCTCGCCACAGGGACTTGCAAGACCTTTTGATGTTCCAACTGCCCAGATTTTCTCAACATGCCTGCCAATCACTTCAACACCCACTGCCCCGACTGGGCCGAGGCTTTGCTCAACGGTTTCAGTCAGATTTTCTTCCAGCGCCATCCGCTGTGCGGCCTGCTGTGTCTGTTGGCGATTCTGCTGACCGCGCCGGTACTGTTCGCCGGGGCGCTGCTCGGTGGCGTTGCCGGTCTGCTCACCGCGCAGCGGCGCAACTACGCCAAGGCCGATCGCCAGGCCGGGCTATTCAGCTACAACGGCGTGCTGCTTGGCCTGCTGCTGAGCCTGTATTTCCCTTGGTCGCCACTGCTGCCGCCGTTGATTCTTGCAGCGGGCGGCTTGAGCGCGATGCTCACTCAGCAATGGCTCAAACACGTGTACCGCAGTCGCGCCATACCGGCGTATACCTCGCCGTTCGTGGCGCTCAGCTGGGTGCTGCTGATGTTCGCCGAGCCGTCCGCGCCGGCGGCATCGGTCGACCTGAACACGACAAATCTGCTGGCCGCTGAACTGCGCGGATTCGGCCAGGTGATCTTTCTCGACCATCCATTGGCCGGGGCGTTGATTGCCAGCGGTTTGCTGATTGCTGATCGCCGCGCGTTCTGCTGGGCGCTACTGGCGTCGGCGATCGGCCTCGGCTCGAGTCTGCTGCACCACGAAACCTCCGCCGCGCTGCTTGGGCTCGGTGGCTACAACGCCGTACTCGCCGCCCTCGCCTTCAGCGCTCAACGACAAAATCCGTGGCTGCCGCTGCTGGCAATTGTCCTGGCACTGCTGGTGACGCCGCTGTTTGCTGCCCTTGGATTGGCGACGCTGACCGCGCCGTTCATCCTCGCCTGCTGGTTGATTCGTGCCGGCATTCAAATGCTTGGCAAAGCGTCGCTTGCGCATGAGTCTTGCGCTCACGAGGAGAATCACCCTAGGCTGCGCTGATCTTCGATTCAGGCGTTATCCATGGACAGCAGCAACAATTGGCGCGAACGGCTTTACGTCATGATCTTCCAGAGCGACACCCCGGCCGGGCGTCGCTTCGACGGCATCCTGCTGTTGATCATCCTCGCCAGCCTGGTGATCGTGATGCTCGACAGTATCGACAGCATTCACCGTAATTACGCCGACGTTCTGGCCTATATCGAGTGGGGCTTCACGGCGATTTTCCTCGGCGAGTACATCCTGCGTCTGTACTGCTCGCCCAAGCCACTGCGCTATGCCTTCAGCTTTTATGGCCTGGTGGATCTGCTGGCGATCGTGCCGGGCATCCTCGCGCTGTATTACAGCGATGCGCAGTATCTGCTGATCATCCGCATCATTCGGATGCTGCGGATTTTCCGCGTGCTCAAGCTCAGCCCGTATCTCAAGCAAGCCAACTATCTGATGTCGGCGCTGCGCGGCAGCAAGCAGAAAATCGTCGTGTTTCTGGTCAGCGTGTGCACGCTGGTGACGGTGTTCGGCACGCTGATGTACGTGATCGAAGGCCCGGAACATGGCTTCACCAGCATTCCCAAAGGCATCTATTGGGCGATCGTGACCTTGACCACTGTGGGCTTCGGCGACATCGTGCCGAAGACGCCGCTGGGCCAGGTGATTTCCTCGCTGGTGATGATCACCGGTTATTCGATCATCGCTGTGCCGACAGGGATCTTCACCGCTGAGCTGGCCAATGCCATGCGCGGCGAGCAGCTGCAACATGACTGCCCGGGCTGTCAGAAAAAGACCCACGAGCAGAGCGCAGCGTTCTGTTCGCGCTGCGGTAGTCAGCTGTTCAGGAAAGTGGAATAAGCACAGAGCTTTTTAATCTTTAAGCGACTATGCGCTGCCCGTTATAGTCGCTGGCAAATGGCTTCATTTTTGGCATAACACCCCACAGAACAAGGAATGCGCAGTGAAAAAACTCTTTGGCGCCTCACTTCTCGCCGCCGGCCTGGCCTTGGCCAACATCGCTCAGGCAGCACCGACGCTGCTCAACGTTTCCTACGACGTGATGCGCGATTTCTACAAGGACTACAACACTGCGTTCCAGAAGCACTGGCAAGCCGAGCACAACGAAAACATCACCGTGCAGATGTCCTTCGGCGGCTCGAGCAAGCAGGCGCGTTCGGTGATCGACGGCCTGCCGGCTGACGTCATCACCATGAACATGGCCACCGACATCAACGCCCTCGCCGACAACGGCAAACTGGTCCCGGACAACTGGGTCACGCGCCTGCCGAACAACAGCGCACCGTTCACCTCGGCGACAGTGTTCATCGTTCGCAAGGGCAATCCAAAAGCGCTGAAAGATTGGCCGGACCTGCTCAAGGACGGCGTTCAGGTCATCGTGCCCAACCCGAAAACTTCCGGTAATGGCCGCTACACCTACCTGTCGGCCTGGGGCTATGTACTGAAAAACGGTGGTGACGAGAACAAGGCCAAGGATTTCGTCGGCAAGCTGTTCAAGCAGGCGCCGGTGCTCGACACCGGTGGCCGCGCGGCCACCACCACGTTCATGACCAACCAGATCGGCGACGTGCTGGTGACCTTTGAAAACGAAGCGGAAATGATCGCTCGCGAGTTCGGTCGCGATCAGTTCGAAGTCATCTACCCAAGCGTCTCCGCAGAAGCCGAGCCACCGGTTTCGGTGGTCGATAAAGTCGTCGACAAGAAAGGCTCGCGCGCTGCGGCTGATGAGTATCTGAAGTACCTGTGGTCGCCGGAAGGACAGGAAATTGCGGCGGCCAACTACCTGCGCCCGCGTGACCCGGCGGTGCTGGCGAAGTACACCGATCGCTTCCCGAAAGTGGATTTCCTTTCGGTGGAGAAGACCTTTGGTGACTGGCGCACGGTGCAGAAAACCCACTTCAATGATGGTGGCGTGTTTGATCAGATTTATAGCGGGCAGTAAAGCTTGATCTGAAAAATCAAAAGGCGACCCACCGGGTCGCCTTTTTTGTTGCGTGGGAATACCGGTCATTACACGGCGTAATAACAGTTATCATCCGAAAACGTCTTCTGCCAGTCCACATTGTCCATTAGCCTCAGCCCTTTCCTGTGCCCGACCCGAGATCCCCTATGACTACCACTCCTCACGCAATGACCCGAGGCATGGTCCTGCTGTTCGCGTTTTGCTGCGGCGCCATTGTTGCCAACATCTACTACGCACAACCGATCATCGGCCTGATCGCGCCAGACATCGGCCTCTCCGACACCATGGCCAGTTTCATCGTCTCGCTGACCC
The DNA here is from genome assembly GCF_004307585.1 of Pseudomonas sp. Sample_20. Lineage (NCBI taxonomy): Bacteria > Pseudomonadati > Pseudomonadota > Gammaproteobacteria > Pseudomonadales > Pseudomonadaceae > Pseudomonas > Pseudomonas sp. Sample_20. Next base: position 67,356 of record NZ_RCOA01000129.1, read on the forward strand.
AGATCGGTTACGCGTTGGGCCTGTTCTTTCTGGTGCCGCTGGGGGATCTGCTGGAGAACCGGCGGCTGATGATCATCACCACGGTCGTGGCGATTGCCAGTCTGCTTGGCGCAGCGTTTACCGAGCAGCCGAACGTGTTCCTGCTGATCTCGTTGCTGGTCGGCTTCAGCTCGGTGTCGGTGCAGATCCTGATTCCGCTGGCCGCGCATCTTGCGCCGGAAGAATCCCGTGGCCGGGTGGTGGGCGGGATCATGGGCGGTTTGCTGCTGGGTATTCTGTTGGCGCGACCGGTGTCGAGTGTGGTCGCCGATCACCTCGGCTGGCGCGCCATGTTCATGATCGCCGCAGCGTTGATGGCGGCAATCAGCGTGGTGCTGGCACTGACCGTGCCCAAGCGCCAGCCGGATCACAGCGCCACCTATGGCCAGTTGATCGGTTCGCTATGGACACTCCTGCGCCAGCAACCGGTGCTGCGTCAGCGGGCGTTTTATCAGGGCTGCATGTTTGCCACGTTCAGCCTGTTCTGGACCGCCGTGCCCCTGGAGCTGGCACGCAACCATGGCCTGTCGCAAAGCGAAATTGCGATCTTCGCTCTGGTCGGCGCGATCGGTGCCATCGCCGCGCCAATCAGCGGCCGCCTCGCCGATGCCGGTCACACACGCATCGCCTCGCTGCTGGCCATGCTCTTCGCCAGCCTGAGCTTCCTGCCCGCCTTCATTCACCCCGCCTACAGCGTCATCGGCCTGGCCGTGACCGGCGTGGTGCTGGACTTCTGCGTGCAGATGAACATGGTCCTCGGCCAACGCGCGGTGTACTCGCTGGACGCGAAAAGTCGTGGCCGCTTGAACGCGCTGTACATGACCAGCATCTTCATCGGCGGCGCCTTCGGCTCCTCGGTGGCCAGTGCGGTGTACGAGCATGGCGGCTGGTTGTGGATCGTGATTGTTGGTAGCGTCTTTCCGCTGTTGGCGTTGTTGCGGTTTCTGAGTGTTTCACGACGCGCTTCATTGGCCACGGCTTAAGGCTTCAAAAGCTTCGCGAGCAGGCTCGCTCCCACAGGTTTGGGTGACCTTCGAATCACTGCAACACACAAAACCAGTGTGGGAGCGAGCCTGCTCGCGAAGGCGGTGTGTCAGCCACAGATCAGTGCCTGACCTGACGCTTTCGCGAGCAGGCTCGCTCCCACAATTGGACGTACCTTCAATACCGAACCAGTTTCTCCATCGCCGCATCCGCCAGAAACGAAGAGCGGCTTTTGACGTTGTGCTCGCGTACATAGCGATCAATACGCTGAATGACATAGCCGGGCAGCGTAACGTTGACCTTTTCGGTCTTGCCCAGGTACGGCGAGATATCCAGCTCCAGCATGCCCCAGCCCATCTCGGCAAAATCCGGACGATTGCGATGCGCCGCTGCCGAGGTCGGCATCGGAATCGCCTGACCGGCCGCCGCGATCTCCTGCAGCATGAGGTGAGCCACTTCCACGGCCGCGTTGTAGGCCTCTTCAAAGCTGTCCCCGGCCGTGACCGCGCCGGGAATATCGGGGATCTGAATGCCGATGGCAGTGTTCTCGTCACCCCACTCGATGCAGATGGGATATTGCATTACGGATCTCCTTCATGACGGGTTGGCGGGCTGAATAACCCCGCGCGCCGCCGAATGCTTTTGACTGTCCCCAACGGTAAATCCTTTTTCGGATGCGGGACGGCAATCGTGTTCGGGTTGTAACGATGAGTGAAGATGTGATGACTGCCCGCAACCCGATCCAGCGTCCAGCCCGCCTCCTCCAGCTCCTTCATCAATAGCCTGCTCTGCACCAACCGCCTCCTTGGCCTGGCCCATTGAAAGTAACTCTAGAGTTATCTTTACTCAAGCACAGAATGGGGCGGAGTGATGGTTGGTAGTTTTACAAGGTGTGATTCAAACGGCAAAAAAAACGACGATCCCAAGATCGCCGTTTCTCATCACTGCCCGAACTTCTTGCCCAACCCCGGCGGGACGCCGTGGATGTTGGTGTCTTCCCAAGGGCCGTTGGGGCTGACCGAGCGGCTCCAGCCGTTGTTCCAGCGGTAGTAGGTGCGCTGGCGGTAGAAGGTGTTGGTCTGGTCGTCGAGCACGTAGACGCCGAGCTTCTGGTCCCAGTGGCTGTTGCCGCCCGGTGGCGGGGCGAAGCTGGCCGAGGTGCGGGGCACGGGCTTGGCGGGTTTGGCCGGGATGCTCTTGCCGGGGCTTGGCGAGGTCGACGGGGTCGGGCTTGGCTGAGACGGCGGGATCGGCGGCAGGCTGGTGGTCGGTTCCGGGCGTTGTACCGCACATGCACTCAAGCCCAGGGCCAGTGTGAGGACTGTGATGCGGGCGATGGTGTGCATGGCGGTGCTTTCCTGTTGGGTCCGGTTACTTGTCCGGGCTGTCGATGGTCAGTTTTTGTGGCGCGGTGGTGCTGCTGGCCACTGGGCCGCTGCGACCAATCCACTCACCGGCAGTCGGTTGACCGGCCCGTGAGATACGCGCAACCAGTTGGACTTCAGGGAAGTTGGACAGTTTCAACTGCGGCATCATTGCGTCGGCATCGCCCAGTTCGACGGTCACCGGCAGGTCAGCCACGGTCAGACGTTTGGCCGCCAGCGGCGCCGGTGGGCCAGAAGTGGCGCGGGCGAAGATGAACACGCTGTCGCCCGGTTGCACCTTGCTCTTGAGGTCGCTGGCCAGATCAACGCTGACTGTCAGCAACGCGCTTTTCGGCGCCGCTGCCTCGGCAACTTTGCCGCCGCTGGCTTTCAAGCGTTCGGCGGCACGCTCGATGCCGCCTTGCAGCGCAACGCGAGAGTTGTCATCCGGCGGCAGTTGCGCGAGCAGGCGATTCCAGTAGTCGATGGCCTCCTGATAACGCTCGCCTTCAAACGCGGCGATGCCGAGCAGGCCGAGGCTGGTAACTTCCTTCGGATCGGCCTTCAGCGCTTCGTCGGTCAGTTTCTGAATCTGCTCCGACCACTTTTTACCGTCAGCAAAATACTGCGCCTGCGCCCACTGGCCGAGCAGTTCCGGCTGGCGACCGGCGAGGTTGGCGGCGCGTTCGAACATCTTCGCCGCGTCTGCCGGACGGTCTTGAGCCATGTAGGTACGGCCGAGGAAATACAAGCCTTCAGCGGAATCCGGTTGCGCGGCAACCGCACGTTCCAGACGCTGGGTCATCTCTTCCATCGACTGCGGTGCCTGAGCGAATTCGCGGGTCAGTTCGACCTTGTCGGCGGCGCCGAAATGCAGGTACAGACCGAGACCCAGCACCGGTACCAGCACGGCGGCCAGCAGCGGCAACGGTTTACCCAGGCGCGAGACACGCGGCGCGACGGCGCCTTCGGTGTCGGCGAGCAGTTCACGCGCAGCTTCCGCGCGGCCGCTGTCCAGTTGCGCGGCGTCGAGCACGCCTTCGGCCTGCTGCGCTTGCAGCTCGGCAACCCGTTCCTGGTACAGCGCGACGTTCAACGCGGTGCGATCTTCTTCCCGCTGAGCACGGCGTTCGCGCAGCACCGGGATCAGCAGAAAACTCAGGGCGACCAGAAGCAACAGCCCTGCGGCGAGCCAGAAATCAATCATTCTTGGTTTTTATCCAACAGTTGGTCGAGACGCTGACGTTCTTCGGCAGACAGCGATGACGGCGTTTCGGCGCGTTGCCCGCGACGCCTGCGCACGATCAGCGCGATCACCACGAATCCACCGAGCAGCAGCCCGGCCGGGCCGAACCACAGCAGCGCGGTCTTGGCATTGAGCGCCGGTTTGTAGCGGACGAAATCACCGTAGCGATCGACCATGAAGTCGATGATCTGCTGATTGTCCTTGCCCTCGCCGAGCATGCGGAAAATCTCTTTGCGCAGGTCGGCGGCAATCGGTGCGTTGGAGTCGGCGATGTCCTGGTTCTGGCATTTGGGGCAGCGCAGTTCCTTGGTCAGTTCGCGGAAACGCTCGCGGTCGCCCTCTTTGGCAAATTCGTAGGTGTCGATGGCCGCATGGGCGACACCGGCCAGGCTCAAACCCAGCACCACCGCTGCGAGAAAACCCTTCATGGCTTGGCCTCATCGACCAGCGCCTGATACTTGGCCGCGAGTTTTTCGCGCCAGACCTGCTCGTCGATCACCCCGACGAACTTGTCGCGGATGATGCCTTTGGCGTCGATGAAGAAGGTTTCCGGCGCGCCGTAGACACCAAGATTCAAGCCCAGCGAACCCTCGTCGTCACGAATATCCAGCGCATACGGATTGTGAAAATCGGCCAGCCACTTCAAGGCGTCGGCATTGGTGTCCTTGTAGTTGATGCCGTAGATCACCACGCCGCGCTCGGCGAGTTTGTTCAGCACCGGGTGCTCGACGCGGCAGGAGATGCACCAGGTGCCCCAGACATTGACCAGCGCCGGTTTGCCGAGAATGTCGGCCTTGGTCAGCGTCTTGTCACCCTGCACACTCGGCAGGGAAAACTCCGGGAACGGCTTGTCGATCATCGCCGACGGCAGCTCCGCCGGATCCAGATACAGCCCACGATAAAGAAACACTGCCACCAGCAGAAAAATCGCCAGCGGCAACAACATCAACCAACGCCTCATGCCGCCGCTCCCGTCATGCCCAGCGCTTCGCGCACTTTGCTTTTCACCTTGACCCGATAACGCCGATCCAGCGCCGCCAGCAAACCACCCAATCCGGTGAGCAAGCCGCCGAACCAGATCCAGCGCACGAAAGGTTTGACGTGAACGCGCACGGCCCAGGCGCCGTTATCCAGCGGCTCGCCGAGGGCTACGTAGAGATCGCGAGTGAAACCGGCATCGATGCCGGCTTCGGTCATCACCGAGTTCTGCACGGTGTACAGACGTTTTTCCGGATGCAGCACGCTGATTTCCTTGCCGTCGCGAATGACGCGGATGGTGCCTTTGTCGGAGGTAAAATTCGGCCCCTCGAAATGCTTGGCGCCTTCGAAGACGAACTGATAGCCGGCCAGATCCATCGACTCGCCCGGCGCCAGACGCAGGTCGCGCTCGGCACTGTTCTGGCTCGACAACACCACGCCCAACGCGCACACGGCGATGCCGAGGTGGGCGATCTGCATGCCCCAATAACTGCGGGTCAGCGTCGGCAAACCTTTGATCAGGCCTTTGTGCCGGGTCTTGTCGAACAGATCGCGCACGCCGGCGAGCAACACCCACGCCGCCAGCAGGAACGTCGCGATCACTGCCCAGTTGAAATCGCCGTACGCCACGCCGGCCACCACGGCCAATGCGACGCTGCCGAGCAGCACCGGAGTGAGCATGCTCGCCAGCCATTTCACTGGCGTGTCCTTCCAGCGCACGATCACGCCGATCGCCATGACCAGCATCAGCAACGCCATCAACGGGATGAACAGCGCATTGAAGTACGGCGGGCCGACCGACAGCTTGGCGCCGCTGATGGCATCAAGAATCAGCGGATACAAGGTGCCAAGGAGGATCATCGACGCGGCCACGACCAGCACCAGGTTGTTGCCCAGCAGCAAGGTTTCCCGTGACCAAAGATTGAACCCGACCTGGCTTTTCACCACCGGCGCACGCAGCGCAAACAGCGTCAGTGAACCGCCCACCACGAACAGCAGGAAAATCAGGATGAACACGCCGCGCTCGGGATCCGAAGCGAAGGCATGCACCGAAGTCAGCACGCCCGAGCGTACGAGGAAGGTGCCGAGCAGGCTCAACGAGAACGCGGCGATCGCCAGCAACACCGTCCAGCTCTTGAACACGCCACGCTTTTCGGTAACGGCCAGCGAGTGAATCAACGCGGTGCCGACCAGCCACGGCATGAACGAGGCGTTTTCCACCGGGTCCCAGAACCACCAGCCGCCCCAGCCGAGTTCGTAATACGCCCACCACGACCCGAGGGTGATGCCGATGCCGAGGAAGGCCCAGGCGACGATGGTCCATGGCCGCGACCAGCGCGCCCACGCCGCATCGAGACGCCCGCCGAGCAGCGCGGCGATAGCGAACGCGAACGCTACCGAGAAACCGACGTAACCCATGTACAGCATTGGCGGATGCACGATCAGGCCAATGTCTTGCAGCAACGGGTTAAGGTCGCGACCGTCGGCGGGAATCTGCGGCAGGATCCGCGAGAACGGGTTCGATGTGAGAATCAGAAACAGCAGGAAACCGGTGCTGATCATGCCCATCACCGCCAGGACGCGGGCGAGCATGACTTGCGGCAACTGCCGGGAGAACACCGACACGGCGAAGGTCCAGCCGCCGAGGATCAACGCCCACAGCAGCAGCGAACCTTCGTGGGCGCCCCACACTGCGCTGAATTTGTAGTACCACGGCAGCGCGCTGTTGGAGTTCATCGCCACGTAGCCGACCGAGAAATCGTCGGTCATGAACGCGTAGGTCAGGCAGCCAAAGGCAAACAGCAGAAAGGCAAACTGGCCCCACGCCGCCGGTTGCGCCAGGCTCATCCACAAGCGGTCGCCGCGCCACGCGCCGAGCATCGGCACCAGCGCCTGGACCAGTGCAAAACACAGCGCGAGGATCATCGCCAGATGGCCCAGCTCGGGAATAAACAGTGCGGCGGCCATCGATCAACCCTCCTTCACAGGCGTCGGTGCGGATTGACCGCTGTCCTTCAGCGCTTTGGTCACTTCCGGCGGCATGTACTTCTCGTCGTGCTTGGCCAGCACTTCATCGGCGACCACTACGCCATCAGCATTGAGCTTGCCGAGGGCGACGATGCCCTGCCCTTCGCGGAACAGATCCGGGAGGATGCCGCGATAGGCGATGGTCACGGATTTGTTGAAGTCGGTGACGACGAATTTGACGTCCAGCGAATCCTTGGAGCGTTGCAGCGAACCGGCCTCGACCATGCCGCCGGCGCGGATGCGCGTGTCCTGCGGCGCTTCGCCGTTGGCGATCTGCGTCGGCGTGTAAAACAGATTGATGTTTTCCTGCAGCGCGCTCAGGGCCAGGCCAACAGCAGCGCCCACTCCGACCAGAATCGCCAGAATGATGATCAGACGTTTTTTGCGCAGCGCATTCACTTGCCGTTCTCCCGGCGCAGACGACGCGCCTCTTGTTGCAGATAACGCTTGCGCGCCGCAATCGGCGCCACCACGTTGAGGGCCAGCACCGCTAGGCAGATGCCGTAGGCCGACCAGACATACAGGCCGTGATGGCCCATGGCGAGAAAATCGCCGAATGAAGCAAAACTCATCGCGCCGCCTCCAGACTCTGCTGCACTTCGGTCTTCACCCAACTGGCGCGGGCCTCGCGCTTGAGTACTTCCAGACGCATGCGCAGCAACAGCACGGCGCCGAAGAAGCAGTAGAAACCCAGCACCGTCAGCAGCAGCGGCAGCCACATTTCCGCGGGCATCGCCGGTTTTTCCGTGAGAGTGAACGTCGCGCCCTGGTGCAGGGTGTTCCACCACTCCACCGAATATTTGATGATCGGAATGTTGATCACACCAACAATTGCCAGCACCGCGCAGGCCTTGGCGGCGCTGTCGCGGTTGCTGATGGCATTGCCCAGCGCGATCACGCCGAAATACAGAAACAGCAGAATCAGCATCGAGGTCAGGCGCGCATCCCAAACCCACCACGAGCCCCAGGTCGGCTTGCCCCAGATGGCCCCGGTAACCAGCGCCACGGCAGTCATCCACGCACCGATCGGTGCGGCGCATTGCAGGGCAACGTCGGCCAGCTTCATTTTCCACACCAGCCCGACCACGCCGCACACCGCGAGCATCACGTAGATCGACTGGGCGAGCATCGCCGCTGGCACGTGGATATAGATGATGCGAAAGCTGTTGCCTTGCTGGTAATCCGGCGGCGCGAAGGCCAGGCCCCAGACCACGCCAACGCCGATCAGCAGCAACGCTGCAATGCTCAACCACGGCAGGAACTTGCCGCTGATGCCGTAGAACCACTTGGGCGAGCCGAGCTTGTGAAACCAGGTCCAGTTCATACTGTTTCCATCACGGTTGCCGCTCATCATCGCGAGCTGGCAGAGGGTCATGCCTTTCTTCTGATAGAAGTGGTCAATTTTTGACCAGGCCTCATTATTATTCGCCGACGCTGATCTTCAGGCCAGCGGCTATTGCAAAGGGTGTCAGGGTGATCGCCAGCGCTGTGAGGCTGGCCATCCACAACAGGTATCCGGTCGCCGGCATGCCTTGCAGCGCCGCTTGCAACGCGCCGCTGCCAAGGATCAACACCGGGATGTACAACGGCAGAATCAGCAGCGCCAGCAACAGGCCGCCGCGCTTCAGGCCGACCGTCAGCGCCGCGCCGACTGCACCGAGCAGGCTCAACACCGGCGTACCGAGCAACAACGACAGCAGCAGCACCGGCAGGCACGCAGCCGGCAAGCCGAGCATCAACGCCAGCAACGGCGACAGCAGCACCAGTGCCAGACCGGAGAACAGCCAGTGTGCCAGCACCTTGGCCAGGACCAGAAGCGGCAGCGGGTGCGACGAAAGGACCCACTGCTCCAGCGAGCCGTCTTCGAAGTCACTGCGAAACAATCCGTCCAGCGACAGCAGGACCGACAACAACGCCGCCACCCAGACTAACCCCGGGGACAGGTTTTGCAAGACTTGAGTTTCCGGGCCGACGGCCAGCGGGAAAAGGGCAATGACGATGGCAAAGAAAATCAGCGGATTGGCCAGCTCCGCCGGGCGGCGGAACAGCAGTCGCGATTCGCGGGCAAGCAGCAGGCCGAAGACACTCATACCGCCCATTTCCCCAGATCGATGTCGCGATAACCGGCCGGCATGCGGCTCAGGGTGTGGTGGGTGGTCAGCACCACCAGGCCGCCGCGTTCGCAGTGGCCGGCCAGATGCTCTTCCAGTTGCGCAACGCCCTGCTTGTCCAGCGCGGTGAACGGTTCGTCGAGAATCCACAACGGCGGGCTGTCCAGATACAACCGCGCCAGCGCCACACGGCGCTGTTGGCCGGCGGAAAGACTGTGGCAGGGAACGTCTTCGAAACCGCGCAATCCTACCGCTGCCAGCGCCTGCCAGATCGCCTCGCGTTCGGCGGGATGATGCAGGGCGCACAGCCACGACAGGTTTTCTTCGGGAGTGAGCAGATCCTTGATCCCGGCGGCGTGGCCGATCCACAACAGGTTTCGCGCCAGTTCGCTGCGTTGCTCGGTCAGCGGCTGACCGTTGAGCAGCACCTGGCCATCGGTGGGTTGCATCAAACCGGCGAGCAGACGTAAAAGACTGGTCTTGCCGCTGCCGTTGGGGCCGCTGATCTGCACCATGTCGCCACTGGCCAGGCGCAATTCGAGGTTTTCGAAAAGCAGCCTGAGATCGCGTTCACACGCCAGGGCAACGGTTTGCAGGACAGGACTGGTCAAGGGATCACGGGCCTTATACGGTTCAAGTCGGCTCTGGAGCGGCCGTTAAAGAGATGCAGCATAGATGCTTTGATCGCTCGATCTGGCGAGCTGGATCAAACAATTGCCAGGTTTTTTGAACGAAGCGCACGACGCGCGGCATTATACATGCCGTGCCTTACTCTCAAGAGCGCAATTTCCTCAGGTTGTGTCCGCGTATGACAGGCGAAATGAACATCCTCCCGCTGCCGCCCACCGTGCCGGCGAGCGCTCGCCCGCAGATGGGTGAACTGCTCAAGCTGCTGACGCCGGTCGAGGGCTTGATCGGCGCGGGGCAAAGCGCCAAGGCCGAGGTGTTGTCGCTCAAGCAGGCCGATCAGACCTTTGAATTGCTGCTCAAAGTGACCCTCGACAGCGGCCGTCAGACCACCGTACAGGCCAGCAGCAACCTGCCGTTGCCACAGGGCACCAACCTGGCGATCACTCAGCCCTCGGCCGGCAATCTGGCGATCACCGTGCAGCAAGCGATCGCCAGCAGCGTCGCCACCCTGACCCGCATCGATACCGCGCAATTGCCCGCCGGCACCTTGCTGCAAGGCAAAGTCGTGACCTCGCAAGCCCTGCCGCAGACGCCGGGGCAAGCGGCGGTATTTCGCTCGATGGTCACCCTGCTCAACACCGCATTGAGCGGCAGCACCTTGACCGTCGACAGCCCGCAACCGCTGCGCATCGGCACCCTGTTGTCGGCGCAGGTGCAGGATGCGCAGACCCTCAAATTCGTGCCGCTGAGCAGCCGTCAGGAACAACTGGCGGTGAGTCAGCAATTGCTCGGTCAGCAAAGTCGTCAGGGCTCGCTCGATGGCCTGCTGAAGATGTTGCAAAATCTGCCGCCCACCACTGACCAGACCTCGGCCGATCTGCGCGCGGTGGTCGACAAGTTGCTCGCCAGCCTGCCGGACGTACAGCAAATGAGCACTGCCAAAGGCGTGGCGCTGGCGCTGGCCAACAGCGGCGCGTTCCTCGAAGCGAAATTGCTCGGCGGACAGAATCCGACTCTCGCCCCGGACATGAAAGCCGACCTGCTCAAACTGATCGCGCAACTGACCCCGGGCCTGCCAAGCAACACCAATTTCAATGCGATCATCGCCGCTAATACCCTGGCGCAGGCACTGCCGAGTTTCGTCCGGAACGCCCTCGGCACCCTCGGCCAGGTCAGCGCCAAACCGGTGCCGAGCAGCTTCCCGTTGCCCGAACGACTGCTGGCGAAACTGGAAGGCGAAGGTGATCTCGAACAACTGTTGCGCCTCGCCGCCGCTGCGGTGTCGCGTCTGCAGAGCCACCAGCTGTCGAGCCTGGAGCAGACCGGCGTCACCGACGATGGCCGCTTGCTCAGCACTTGGCAGCTGGAAATCCCCATGCGCAACCTGCAAGACATCGTACCGTTGCAGGTCAAATTCCAGCGTGAAGAAGCGCCGGAGCGCGAACCGCAGCCGCATGAACGCCGCGATGAGCGCGAAGCCAAACAGCAACTGTGGCGCGTCGATCTGGCCTTCGATCTGGAACCGCTCGGGCCGATGCTGATTCAGGCGCAACTGATCGCCGGCAGCCTGTCCAGTCAGCTGTGGGCTGAGCGTCCGTACACCGCCGACCTGATTGAGAACAACCTGTTCGCCCTGCGCCAGCGCTTGCTCGATTCCGGGCTCAACGTCGGCGACCTCGACTGCCACCACGGCACCCCGCCGCAAGGCAACCAAACCCGCCTCGAACACCGCTGGGTCGACGAAACCGCATGAACGATTCCACTGCCCCACGCCAGGCCATCGCCCTCAAATACGACGGCAACCACGCCCCGACCCTCACCGCCAAGGGCGACGAAGAACTGGCCGAAGAAATCCTGCGCATCGCTCGCGATTACGAAGTGCCGATCTACGAGAACGCCGAACTGGTGCGCCTGCTGGCGCGGATGGAACTGGGCGACAGCATTCCCGAAGAGCTCTATCGCACCATCGCCGAGATCATCGCGTTTGCCTGGAACCTGAAAGGCAAATTCCCCGAGGGACAGGACCCGAACGCGCCGATGGTCGAGAAGGACGTCACTGATCGCGGGGATGATTACTGAGACTTCGAAGACGCCTTCGCGAGCAAGCTCACTCCCACATTCGACCGTGATCAAATGTGGGAGTGAGCCTGCTCGCGAATAGCGCTTTTGATTTGATCGTTCCCACGCTCCGCGTGGGAATGCCGCCGGTGACGCTCCGCGTCACATTTCACAGGCGGAACGCGGAGCGTCCCAGGATGCGTTCCCACGCAGAGCGTGGGAACGATCTCACATTCGACTGTGATCAAATGTGGGAGCGAGCCTGCTCGCGGATAGCGCTTTTGATCTTGCTTGCCGCTCGAAGCCTGAAGCTCCTAGCTGCCCTTGTGCAACTTGCGCATCAACTCCGCTTCAGCCTGGGTCAACCCGCACGACTGAGTCAGTTCATCGACGCTGGCGCCCATGCCTACCAGTTTCGCCGCCTGGGCGAATGACAGGCTCGACGGGTCGCGTTGTTCCAGTGCAACGATCTTGTCCGGCAACGGGCTTACCACCGCGCGCAACTCGTGCAGGGCCTCGCCCATGCGCACGTTGCCGTTCTGGTAATCGTCGACGCGTTTGGCCAGTTCCTTGATGCGCTGATCACGCAGCGCATCACCCTGGGCCTGCTGTGCAGCGATCACTCGCTGCGCCTTGATGTACGAGACGAACATCGCCAGCGTGCCGGCCCAGAACAGGAACAGAACAATTACCGCAACCTCGAGAATCAAATCAGATGCTCTCCAGTTCCGACCATTCTTCTTCGCTCATCATCTTGTCCAGCTCGACCAGAATCAGCAGTTCGTTGTTCTTGTTGCACACGCCCTGAATGAACTTGGCCGATTCTTCGTTACCGACGTTCGGTGCGGTTTCGATTTCCGACTGACGCAGGTAAACCACTTCGGCGACGCTGTCGACCATGATGCCGACGACTTGCTTGTCGGCTTCGATGATGACGATACGGGTGTTGTCGCTGATCTCGCCGCTGTGCAGGCCGAAGCGCTGACGGGTGTCGATCACGGTGACCACGTTACCGCGCAGGTTGATGATGCCCAGCACGTAGCTCGGTGCACCCGGCACCGGCGCGATCTCGGTGTAGCGCAGCACTTCCTGCACGCGCATCACGTTGATGCCGTAGGTTTCGTTATCCAGTTTGAAGGTCACCCATTGCAGGATCGGATCTTCAGAACCTTTTGCATTCGACGCCTGACTACTCATACCCTGACCCCTCGAAAAAACCGCCCCGGGCGGTGTGTGTTCTGTGTGGTGGCACTGGAAAATGCCATCGCCTGATTGTTATGTCGGCTGCTATGTCGGTTTATGTAGCGGCTTGTTGCCACTCAAGTGCTTTGCCCCGCCGCTGGCGATCAACTCGGCCAGCGCGGATACGTCAAGCAATGCACACATGTGCTCGATCACGGTGCCGGCGAGCCATGGCCGCTGACCCCGGTGACTTCTCCATTTGATCTCATTCGGGTCCAGGCGCAACGAGCGGCTGACCTGATGCACCGCCAGCCCCCACTCGTAACCTTGTACCGAAATCACGTATTGCAGGCCCTGCCGGAAGTCATCGCGGTAACGATCCGGCATGACCCAACGCGCGGTGTCCAAGACTTTCAGATTACCGGCCTGGCTCGGCAGAATGCCGAGGAACCACTCCGGCTGGCCAAACAGCGGCGTCAGCTCGTGGCCGGCCAGCGAATAGATCGAGCCGAGGCACACCAGCGGCACCGCCAGGGTCAGCCCGGCAACATCGAACAGCAAGCATTCGAAGGCTTCGGCAGCCCAGGCCGGACGGCCATCGGGCTCGACCGGTGGCGGCGGGTTGTTCGGCGGCAGGTGCACTTCCACCAGCGGCGGGACCAGCGCCTGCGGCTCAGCAATCTGCGGCGCGGGTTCTGGCTCCGGTTCGGGTTCCGGCACGGTCAATAATTGTGTTTGCAGCAGCGGCGCAAGTGTCGACAGTGGCGCGCGCGGTTCGTCGATCAGCGCCACCGGTGCTTTGGCCACGGGGGCAGCGGCAGGCGCGGTAATCGGAGCGACGGATTTCTGCGCGTCGCGGGCCTGTTCTTCCAGCACCGCGGCCTGGAACTCGTCCATGGCCTCGGTGCTTTCCACCACTTCAGGCTGCGCCTGTTCGACGACTGGCGGCGGCGCTTCGACCGGCGCAGGCAAGTCCTCGGGCAGGTCGAGCAACAGGTCTTCCAGATAGGACTGCAAGGCCTGTTGCGGACGTGACGTGAGTTTCACTGGGCGGTTCATCGGTGATCAGCGCCTGACAGGGAAACCGCGTTGTCTGCTTCGCGAGCAGGCTCGCTCCCACAGGGTTCGGGCAAGCAGATCGAAATCATCTCAGGCCACCTGCGGAACGAGTTGCTGCGCGAGCAGGTGCTTGAGCAGCGCGCGGTAGGCCAGCACGCCACGGCTCTTGCCGTCGAATTGCGAAGGCGTGACGCCCGCCCGGCTGGCGTCGCGCAGACGAGTATCGACCGGGATATAGCCGTGCCAGATGTCGTCGGGGAATTTGTCACGCAGCACGCGCAAGGTGCCCATCGAGGCCTGCGTGCGGCGGTCGAACAAAGTCGGCACGATGCTGAACGGCAGCGGCTGTTTGCGCGAACGATTGATCATCGCCAGGGTGTTGACCATGCGCTCCAGACCTTTCACGGCGAGGTGCTCGGTCTGTACCGGGATCACCAATTGCTGGCTCGCCGCGAGGGCGTTGACCATCAGCACACCGAGCAACGGCGGGCTGTCGATGATCGCGTAATCGAAGTCCTGCCACAGTTGCGCCAGACTCTTGGCGATCACCAGACCCAAGCCACTCTGCCCCGGCGACTGCCGCTCAAGGGTGGCCAGTGCGGTGCTCGATGGCAGCAGGGAAATCCGTTCGTCGCTGGTCGACAACAGCAACTGCCCCGGCAGGCCTTGCGGCACGCTGCCCTTGTGCAGAAACAGGTCGTAGTTGCTGTGTTCCAGGCTGTCGGGGTCGTAGCCGAAATAGCTGGTCATCGAGCCGTGCGGATCGAGATCGACCACAACCACGCGCTTGCCCGCCTCGGCCAGCAACCCGGCTAAAGCGATGGAGGATGTGGTTTTACCGACACCACCCTTTTGATTGGCGACTGCCCAGACTCTCATTCAGTTCGTTCCTCCCGGCCAGGTTGATTGGCCGAGACATGCTTCAGCGTGTTAATGCGGGCGACGGAGAATTGACGGCACTCTCGCGTCCCGGCGTCTTGACCGGGGTCGGTGCAGTTTGTGTGCCAGCGCGCTTCAACGCCGCGTCCGGTTGCGCATTGGCGGTTCCGGTGCCGGTGAGGCTGCGGCGCACATCGAGATTGCGCGACACCACCAGCACCACACGACGGTTCTTCGCCCGGCCTTCGACCGTGGCGTTGTTGGCCACTGGCTGGAATTCGCCGTAGCCTACCGATGCCAGTCGCCCAGGGTTCACACCCTGCATGGCGAGCATGCGCACGATGCTCGCCGAACGCGCCGAGGACAGTTCCCAGTTGGTCGGGTACTGCGCGGTGCGGATCGGTTGATCGTCGGTGAAGCCTTCGACGTGGATCGGGTTGTCGAACGGTTTGAGGATCGCCGCGACCTTGTCGATGATGTTGAACGCGATGTCGCTCGGCATGGCGTCGCCGCTGCCAAACAACAGGCTGGAATTGAGCTCGATCTCGACCCACAACTCGTTGCCGCGCACGGTCATCTGGTTGGAGCTGATCAAGTCACCGAACGCGGCGCTGATGTCATCGGCGATGCTTTTCAGCGGATCGCTGGCCCCGGAAATACCGGCGTCGACCTGCTCGGCATCCTTGACCAGCGGCTTGGCCGGGGTCACGGTTTTCGGTCGTTCGTCGCCGATCGGAATCGGTTTTAGCGAGCGATCGGAGTCGGTAAACACGCCGATCAGCGCTTCGGAAATGACTTTGTATTTGCCTTCGTTGATCGACGAGATCGAGTACATCACCACGAAAAACGCGAACAGCAAAGTGATGAAATCCGCGTAGGACACGAGCCAGCGCTCGTGATTGACGTGTTCTTCCTGGTGGCGACGACGAGCCATGAGGTTATTCCCTTAGTCCATGAAGCCTTGCAGCTTCAACTCAATGGAACGAGGGTTTTCACCTTCGGCGATCGACAGAATTCCTTCCAGCAACATTTCGCGATAACGCGACTGCCGCAACGCGATGGACTTGAGCTTGGCCGCGACCGGCAAGAGGATCAGGTTGGCACTGGCCACGCCATAGATGGTCGCGACGAACGCCACGGCAATGCCGTTACCCAGTTGCGACGGATCAGCGAGGTTGCCCATCACGTGAATCAGGCCCATCACCGCGCCGATGATGCCGATGGTCGGCGCGTAGCCGCCCATGCTTTCGAACACCTTGGCCGCTTCGATATCGCGGGATTCCTGAGTGTAGAAATCCACTTCGAGAATGCTGCGAATGGCTTCCGGCTCGGCGCCGTCGACCAGCAGTTGCAGACCCTTGCGCGAATAGCTGTCAGGTTCGGCGTCGGCCACGCCTTCGAGGCCGAGCAAGCCTTCCTTGCGCGCCGTAAGGCTCCAATTGACCACGCGGTCGATGCCGCCGGCCAGGTCGACACGCGGCGGAAAGAAGATCCAGCCGAGAATCTGCATAGCGCGCTTGAACGCGCTCATCGGCGATTGCAGCAGCGCAGCACCGACCGTGCCGCCGAGAACGATCAGCGCTGCCGGGCCGTTGGCCAGCGCGCCGAGGTGACCGCCTTCAAGGTAATTGCCGCCGATGATGGCGACGAACGCCATGATGAGGCCGATAAGGCTGAGAACATCCATCAGATACACGCCTCGACGATGTGCTTGCCGATGTCGTCCAGACCATACACCGCGTCAGCCAGATCGGCTTTGACGATGGCCATCGGCATGCCGTAGATCACGCAGCTTGCTTCGTCCTGCGCCCACACCGAACTGCCGCCCTGCTTGAGCAGACGCGCGCCTTCGCGGCCGTCGGCGCCCATGCCGGTCAGTACCACTGCCAGAACTTTGTCGCCGTAGGACTTGGCTGCAGAACCGAACGTGATGTCCACGCACGGCTTGTAATTCAGACGTTCGTCACCCGGCAAAATCTTCACCGCGCCACGGCCGTCGATCATCATCTGCTTGCCACCCGGCGCCAGCAGCGCCAGGCCCGGACGCAGGATGTCGCCATCCTCGGCTTCCTTGACGCTGATACGGCAGAGCTTGTCGAGACGCTCGGCAAACGCTTTGGTGAACGCCGCCGGCATGTGCTGGATCAGCACGATCGGCGCCGGGAAGTTCGCCGGTAACTGCGTCAGTACGCGTTGCAGCGCGACCGGGCCGCCCGTCGAAGTGCCGATGGCAACCAGTTTGTAGGCTTTGCGTTTCGGTGCTGGCGACGAAGCGCTGGCAGCGGTTGCACGGGCAGGCGCTGGCGCAGGCGCCGGACGTGCCGGGACAGGGTTGCTGTGGCTCGTGTGGCTGCCGTAGCTCGACGCTGCCGGAGCAGGCGTCGGCGCTGGCGCAGCGGCGGGAGCCGGCGCGCTGTAGGCACTGAAACGACGATTGCTGCGCGAGATGCTGTGGACTTTCTCGCAAAGCAGTTGCTTGACCTTCTCGGGGTTGCGCGAGATGTCTTCGAAATTCTTCGGCAGGAAATCCACCGCGCCGGCGTCCAGGGCATCGAGGGTTACCCGCGCGCCTTCGTGGGTCAGCGAGGAGAACATCAACACCGGGGTCGGGCAGCGCTGCATGATGTGCCGCACTGCCGTGATGCCGTCCATCATCGGCATCTCGTAGTCCATGGTGATCACGTCAGGCTTGAGGGCCATGGCCTGATCGATCGCCTCTTTACCGTTGGTGGCCGTGCCGACCACCTGGATGCTCGGATCCGCCGAAAGAATTTCCGAGACGCGGCGGCGGAAAAAACCCGAATCGTCCACCACCAGGACTTTGACTGCCATAAACACTCCATTAGGTGCAGCGGCGCGTCATCGCGCCGCCGCCCCGGATTCAAATACGCTTTGTGGCGTAACGCTTGAGCATGCTTGGAACATCGAGAATCAGCGCAATGCGGCCGTCACCGGTGATGGTGGCGCCGGACATGCCCGGAGTTCCCTGGAGCATTTTGCCCAATGGCTTGATGACCACTTCTTCCTGGCCGACCAGTTGATCGACGACGAAGCCGATCCGCTGAGTGCCCACCGAAAGAATCACCACATGGCCTTCGCGCTGCTCTTCGTGAGCGGCGGAGCTGACCAGCCAGC